>DATIOA010000072.1:0-21086 GCA_035473575.1 Rudaea sp.
GGCGACGTCTGCGCGTGCGCGCGTGCATCGGCTTCGTCTTCGCCGACGAAGATGTTGCCAGCCTCATCAAACCAAGCCGGGATGCGATGCCCCCACCACAGCTGCCGGCTCACGCACCAGTCCTGGATGTTGTCCAGCCACTGCGTGTAGGTCGTGCTCCAATTTTCCGGCACGAACTTGATTTCGCCCGAACGCACCGCGTTGAGCGCAGGTTCGGTGATGGCCTTGCGGCCGCGCTCGGAGGTCAGGTCGAGGAACCACTGGTCGGTCAGCATCGGCTCGATGACCGCGTCCGAGCGCTGGCTGATCGGCACCTGCAACTTGTGCTTTTTCGTTTCGACGAGCAGACCTTGCGCTTCGAGGTCGGCGAGGACCGCCTTGCGTGCGGCAAAGCGATCCAGGCCGCGGTATTTTTCCGGCGCGTTGTCGTTGACCTTGGCGTCGAGCGTCAGGATCGTGATCGGAGCAAGTTTGTGGCGCGCGCCGATCTGCCAGTCGTTGAAATCGTGCGCCGGCGTGATCTTCACCGCGCCGGTGCCGAATTCGCGCTCGACGTAATCGTCGGCGATCACCGGAATCTCGCGCCCGCTCAGCGGCAGCTTCAATTTCTTGCCGACGAGGTGTGCGTAGCGTTCATCTTCCGGATGCACGGCCACGGCGACGTCGCCGAGCATGGTTTCCGGGCGCGTCGTCGCAACGACGAGGCCTTCGCCGCCATCGCTCGCCGGATAGCGGATCGACCACAGCGAGCCGTCCTTCTCCTCGTTGTTCACTTCGAGGTCGGACACCGCCGTCATCAGCACCGGATCCCAGTGCACGAGGCGCTTGCCGCGGTAGAGCAGTCCGTCGCGGTACCACTGCACGAAAACCTTGCGCACCGCGGCCGACAGGCCTTCGTCCATGGTGAAGCGCTCGCGCGACCAGTCCATCGACGCGCCGAGGCGGCGCATCTGGTTCGTGATGGTCGAACCGGATTCGGCCTTCCATTCCCACACGCGCTTGACGAATGCCGCGCGACCGAGGTCGTGACGCGTCTGGCCCTGCGCGGCAAGCTGGTTCTCGACGATCTTCTGCGTGGCGATGCCGGCGTGGTCGGTGCCACCCTGCCACAACGTGCGCATTCCACGCATGCGGTTGTAGCGGATCAGCGCATCCATGATGGTCTGCTGGAACGCGTGGCCCATGTGCAGGGTGCCGGTGACGTTCGGCGGCGGCAGCAGGATGCAGTAGGGCTCGCCGGAGCCCTGCGGCGCGAACGTGCCAGACGCTTCCCAGTGTGCATACCACTTCGATTCGATGGGGCGGGGATCGAAACTTTTTTCCATGGGGGGCTGCCTTGCGCCCGCGCGAGCGCAGGGCTGGTTCGAGAGACGAAGGCGCGATTGTAACGGTGCGCGGCGGATCGCCCAAGACGCGTGCGTGCCGGCGCTTACCTTTGCGCGGCGCGCGGGTTACCATCGACCCCGGCGAGATTCACGGACGAGAACCGGAACGACGGCATGAAAACCGCATTCGGCCAGTACCAGCTCGTGTCCGAACTCGGCCGCGGCGGCATGGGCGTGGTGTTCAAGGCCCGCGATGCGGCGTTGGACCGCTTCGTCGCGATAAAGGTGCTTGGCGAAGGGCTGGCCCACGATCCGCGTATCGTCGAGCGCTTCCAGCGCGAGGCGCGCGCGGTCGCCGCGCTCGACGACGCCCACGTCGTGCATGTCTACGCGATCGGCAGCGAGGGCGGTCTGCCGTATTTCGCGATGGAATTCGTCGATGGCGTTTCGCTGGACGCGCTGCTCAAGCGCGAAAAGCACCTCGCCCCCGATCAGGCCGTGCGCCTCGTCGTGCAGGCCGCACGCGGCCTCGCCTGCGCGCACGCGAAGGGGCTCATCCATCGCGACATCAAGCCCGGCAACATCCTGATCTCCACCGCCGGCGTCGTGAAAGTCTCGGATTTCGGCATTGCCCAATCCACGCAGGACGGCGCATCGCGCTTGACCACGACCGGTGCGTTCCTCGGCACGCCCGGATACCTCGCGCCCGAGCGCTACGACGATGGCACCGTGGCCGACGCGCGTACCGACATCTTCGCGCTCGGCATCGTCCTGTTCGAATGCCTGGCCGGGCGCCTGCCGTACAAGAGCACATCGCCGCTGGCACTGATGCGCGAGGTGGCCGAGACGCCCTTGCCTGACATCCGCGCGATCAATCCGGCCGTCGACGCGGAACTCGCGCGCATCCTGGGCAAGATGACGGCCAAGGATCCGGGGCAGCGCTATGCCGATTGCCGCGAACTGATCGACGACCTGCTGCGGCATTCCGCGATCGGCGCGGACGAGGCATTGACCGTGCATGTGCGCCACACGCCGGAATTGCCGCTGCTCGACGTGCCGACCGGCACGTCCACGCAACGCCTGCATACGCCGTTCCTGCAACGCCTGAAGAACCGCAAGATCGTGCAGTGGTCGCTGGCTTACCTCGCCGCCGCGTTCGCTTTGCTGCAGGGGCTGGACATCGTCGGCCAGCAGTTCGCCTGGGCCGAGGGCGTGCGCCGCGGCATCACCGTGGCGCTGGCGGTCGGATTCTTCGTTACCCTCGTGCTCGCCTGGTATCACGGCGAACGCGGCGCGCAGCGCGTGACCGGCACGGAACTGCTGATTCTCGCCTTGCTGCTCGCGGTTGGCGGCGGCGTGCTGTGGCGCGTTGCGCCGGCCCCGGGCGGTGCACCTGCGCCCGCCGTCGCGGAAGCCGCGATTCCCGACAAATCCATCGCCGTGCTGCCATTCGAAAACCTGTCCGACGACAAGGGCAACGCCTACTTCGTCGCGGGCATGCAGGACCTGATCCTGACCAAGCTCGCGGGCATCGGCGATCTCAAGGTCATTGCCCGCGCCTCGACCGAAAAATACGGTGCGCGGCCGACGGACCTGAAAACGATCGGGCGACAGTTGGGCGTCGCAACCATTCTGGAAGGCAGCATCCAGCGTGCGGGCGACCAGGTGCTGATCAACGTGCAGTTGATCGATACCCGCAGCACCGCGCACCTGTGGGCACAGGATTACACGCGCACCCTGGACAACATGTTCGGCGTGGAAGGCGAAGTGGCGCAGAAGGTGGCCGATGCGCTCAAGGCGCGGTTGTCGCCCACCGAGTCGGCGAGCCTGGCGGCGCTGCCGACCACGAACCGCGCCGCCCTCGACCTGTTCCTGCGCGCCGAGTACCAGGCCAACCGCGGCAAGGTGGACAGCGACACGGCCAGCCTGAAGGCCGCATTGCCGCTGTACCGGCAGGCGCTCGTGGAAGACGCGCGTTTCGCGCTGGCGCTGGCGCGGCTGTCGTATGTTGAAAGCGAACTGGCGTGGCTCAACGGCGGCGGCGGCCTGGACGTCAAGCAACTCACTGCGCTGGCGCGTGCCGACGCCGAACAGGCGCTGCGCTTGGCGCCGGACCTCGCGGAAGCGCATTTGGCCATCGGTTACAGCGAGTACTACGGCCGTGGCGACTACACCGCCGCGCGCAAGGCGTTCGACGCGGCGCTTGCGCTGCGGCCCAACGACGCCGATGCATTGACCGCGCGCGGTTATGTCGAGCGTCGCGAGGGTCGTTTCGACGCCGCCATCGCATCGTTGCAGCAGGCGCTGGCGCAAGACCCGCGCAACAGCGCGCTGGCGAACGATCTCGCCGAAACCTGCATGATGGCTGGCCGCTATGCCGATGCCGCGCCCTGGCAGCAACGGGCACTGGCGCTGGACCCGACGAACATCAATGCCAGGATCGATTCTTCCAACACGATCCTGCTGGACAGCGGCGATGCGCAACTTGCGTTGGCTGCGGCGCAGGGTGATGAGCCGGTCATGCGGACATGGCGCGCCGATTTGCTGGTTTACCGGCGCCGCTACGACGAGGCCATCGCGCTGCTCGCGGGTGTAGAAGACACGCCCGACAATTTCACCTTCGTGCGCGGGTCCAAGGCCTTGCAATTGGCCAACCTTTACCGATTGGCAGGCGACGCGACCAGGGCGCTGCCCCTGTTCGGACAGGCGCAAGCGCAGGCGCGTGTCGAACTTGCGACGCAGCAGGGCAGCGATATCGCCTATGTCTGGCGCAATCTCGCCAGTGCCGAATTGGGCCTTGGCCACGTGCAGCAAGCACTCGAGGCAATCGCAAAATCGCAGGAAATCATCACTGCGGCGGACGACAAGGTATCCGGTCCGGGGTCGATGCAAGCGAACGCGGCGTTGTACGCGCAGGCACGGCGTCCCGACCTGGCCGTGCCCCTGCTTGCCACGGCGCTGGCCAGTCCCGGCATCGGGTTTTACTACTCGCCGAAGATGTTGAAGATCGATCCAGTCTGGGATCCGATCCGCGACCATGCGGACTTCAAGGCGCTGCTGATGAAATACGCCGGTGGCGACTGAGCTGGGCGCGTTGCGGATATGCTGGTCGGGATTGGATGGCGCGATGATACGGGCCTTTTGGGCTTTCCAGCGCGCAGCCAGCTCGCTGCGCCGAGCAGGCTGGAACGATTCCTGCTTGTTCTAAAGCTTTCAGCGGCTGGCGCGGCACGGTTTGTCGTGCAGGCAGGGGTCCTGGTGCATGAGCCGACCGGACTTGAAGTGCTTGAATCGATGGAGGGAACATGAAGCGACATGCCAGCTTGTTGACGAGCGTTGCCGGTGCCGCATTGCTATGGGTGGGCGTGGCTGCCGCAGCCGGGTCCACGGACGAGATCGGCGACTTGCTGACAAAAATCGGCAGCACGAGCGTCACGCCAACGCAAGAAAGCTATTCGCGTGAGCTGAAAAAATCGGTCAATGCTGCGGCTGTCCTGTCCGTTGCCCGAAGCTGCGCCAAGCAACGAGGCGCAGCGGCGTCCGCGACGTTCACGGTGGCCGGCGTGATACGCGTCGACGGGACGATGAATGCGCTGTTCCCGATGCCGGAGACGGCCTTTGGTACCTGCGTAGCGAGCAACATCGCCGCAACGCATTTTCCGCTTCCGCCTGGCGATGGCCACGGTTGGCCGGTCGTCATACAGTTTGATGCAAGGACCGGCAAGGCGATCTACGTGGCGGGAGACAAGCAGGCAGGCATGCCGCGATATTCATCGACGATCCAATGGCTGCACACGCCGCTGCCGGCATGGCCGACGGATTTGAGAAGGCGGTGCACGGCCAGTGTCTGGCTGAGCCTGGACAAGGACGATCGGGTCACGTCGGCCGAACTCGGCGACTCGGAATGTCCGGCGGCCTTCAATGCCGCCTTGGTCGATGCCACGCGTCAATGGCTGGGCACCAGCAGGCAGAAGGCAACGACACAGGATGCGAAGGACGTGCGGGTTTCCTTCGCCGTGAGCGCAGATGGCATCCGCGTGACGCTTTGAGCGAAGCTGCGCCTGAGCGATCACATGTCGTGCTTGGCGACGTCCATTCCAGCCGCCTTGTAGGCCTTCCAGCGTTCGCGCGAACCGGCACGCTGGGTTTCGTCGTCGGGCACCACTTCGAGCACGCGCTCGAATGTGCCGCCGACCGCTTCGTCGCGCAGGTTGATGACGAGCGCGCGATCCGGCGTCTGCACGCCCGGCGCGACGATGAGCACCGGCGTGATCGCATCGTCCTCGTCGCCGGCGATCTGGTGCGGCACGAAGGCGTTCTCGTCGAAGTCCCACAATTTTTCGTCGAGCTGCTCGGCTTGTTCTGCCGAACGCGCGAAGATCAGCGTGCGCTGGCCGCTTTCGAAGGCTTTCTTCGCCAACTCGCAGACGAGCAGCAGGGGATCGCCGCGGAAGCGCGGTTTGGCGATCAAATAGAAGTCCGCCTTGGGCATCAGCGCCGCAAAAAAATCATGAATTGGCGCGATCCATCAGCCACTGCACCAGCAGCGGCACAGGACGCCCCGTCGCCGAACCCTTGCGGCCTTCTTCCCAGGCGCTGCCGGCGATGTCCAGGTGCGCCCAGCGGAAGCCTTCGGTGAAGCGCGACAGGAAACAGCCGGCGGTGATCGCGCCGCCATACTTGCCGCCGATATTGGCGACATCCGCGTAGCCGGTGTCGAGCTGGCTCTGGTAGTCGTCCCACAGCGGCAGGCGCCAGGCGCGGTCGAGCGTAGCTTCGCCGGCGGCAAGAAGCTCGTTCGCGAGCGCATCGTCCTGCGTCATCAAACCGGAAGCGTGCTTGCCGAGTGCGACCACGCAGGCGCCGGTGAGCGTTGCCGCGTCGATGATGACCGCAGGCTTGAACTTCTGCACGTAGGTCAGCGCGTCGCACAGGATCAATCGACCTTCGGCGTCGGTGTTGAGGATTTCCACGGTCTGCCCGGACATCGTGGTGACGACGTCGCTCGGGCGCTGCGCGCGGCCGCCGGGCATGTTCTCCACCGTGGGCACGACGCAGACCAGGTTCAATTTGAGTTTCATCTCGACCGCGGCGAGGAAGGCGCCGAGCACGCCGGCGGCTCCGCACATGTCGAATTTCATTTCTTCCATGCCGGCGCTGGGTTTGATGTTGATGCCGCCGGAATCGAACGTCACGCCCTTGCCGACCAGGGCATGGGGTTGTGCCTCGCCGGCGCCGTTCCACTGCAGCGCGATCAGGCGCGGCGCGTTCGCCGAACCCATGGCCACGCCAAGCAGGGCGCCCATGCCGAGCTTCTGCATTTGCTCTTCCTCGAGCACTTCGCAAGTCACCCCGGGATGTTCCTGCGCGAGTTTTTGCGCTTTCTCTGCAATGTGGGCCGGTGTGCAGATGTTCGGCGGCAGGTTGCCGAGTTCGCGGGCGAAACGCACGCCTTGCGCAATCGCGGAAGCCTGCGCCAGCACAGCGGTGGCCGCGGCGGGCGCGGCGAAGGCGATGGCGGAGAATTCCGGGCGCGTGGCCTTTGGCTTGGGCTTGAACGTGGCGGTGTATTTGTAGGCCTGGGCGTCGCTCGCGAGCGCGGCGCTGCGGATTTTCCATGCCGTGTCCTTGCCGGGCACATCAAGCTCAGTCAGGTACGACACGGCACGATCCAGCGGCAATGCCTTCAGCGCGCGCGCGGCGTCGGCGCTGGCGCGGGCGAAACGCGCGGCATCGAATTTCTTCGCGTCCCCAAGGCCAACCACGAGCACGCGCGGCGCGGCGATGCCGGCCAGCGCGAACAGCGCGTGCGAACTGCCAAGCTTGCCGCTGATGTCTTCGGAGTCGAACAGGCGGCGAATCGCGCCGCCGGATTTTTCGTCGATGCGGGCGGCGGCGGCGCTGAGCGTGCCGTCCTCGAACACGCCGGCGACGACGCACGGCGCGGCGCAGGTTTCGGGGGCGTCCTGGGTGAGTTCGAAGCGCAGGGTCATTGCTGTTTCCTTGAAAAGAATGCGCAGCGGCGCGTGGCGAGCCGCTAGACTTATGCAAAGTTGAACGCGATGCGGTGTGAAATCGCGCGATCAACACCGAAGTTTACCGGATTGAATGATGCTGCGTATCGTCGACCGCTATCTGGCGCGTGAGCTCATGTGGAGCTTTGCCGCCGCCGTTGCGATCTTGCTGCTGGTGACGGTGGGCGCGACCGTGGCCGACCTGCTGGCGAAGATCGCGCGCGGCCGCGTCGCTGCCGACCTGCTGCTCGCGCTGATCGGCCTGCGCACGATCGATACGCTCACCTTGCTGGTGCCGCTGGCAGCATTTCTCGGCGTGCAGATGGCCTACGGGCGGCTGTATCGGGAAAGCGAAATGGCGGTGTTTGCCGCATCGGGTTTGCCGGCGTCCGGCCTGTTGCGTCCGCTCGCGCTGTTCGGCGTACCGCTCGCGATCGCCATCGCACTGGTCTCTTTCTGGCTCGCGCCCGCGGCGGTGCGCCAGGCGCAGGCGTTGCAGGAAGAGGCGAGCCGGTCGCTGATCATCGCCGGGCTCGAACCTGGGCGTTTCGTCGAGCTGCCGAAGAACGACGGCGTCATGTACGTCGAGGAAATGAATGCCGACGGCACCAAGTTTCAGAAACTGTTTCTGGAAAGCGAACGCACGAACGCGAAGGATGGCAGCATCGGCGTCAATGTCGTCACCGCGGCCAGCGGCGAACTGTTCCACGATGCCGATGGTGCACAGCGCTTCCTCGGACTCAACGATGGCTTCCGCGTCGAGGGCACGCTCGGTGCGGACAACTGGCGCCTGATGCATTACTTGCGCAACGACATCCAGTTGCCGGACAACGACACCGACACCACGCCCGATTCGGTCAAGCGCAGCGCGCCGACGGCGCAGTTGCTGGCGAGCCCCGACCCGGTGCAGCGCATCGAACTGCAATGGCGCCTGGCCGCGCCGATATCGGTATTGGTGCTCGTGTTGCTCGGCCTGCCGCTGGCCAAATCCAGCCCGCGCGAGCCGCGCTACGCACGCCTGCTGATCGCGCTGCTGGCCTGGTTCGTGTACTACAACTTCCTTGCCCTCGACCGCTCCTGGCTCAGCCAGGGCCGGCTCGATCCGCGCATCGGTTTCTGGTGGGTGCAGATTCCCACCGTCTTGATTGCAATGTTCCTGATCTGGCGCAGCGACAAATTGCCGAAACCCAAACCAACGCGTCTGCGCGCGCTGCCGGGAGCAGCCTGATGCGCATGGTCGCGTTCAAGCAGGTCGACAAGCTTGTGGCGATTTCCGTGCTCGGTGCGGTGCTCGTGGCGTGGGGATTCCTGGTCGGCTTCGATGCGTTCCGCGCCTTCGTTGGCGAGATCAACGACGTCGGCACCGGTCAGTACACGCTGAGCACGGCGGTGGCCTATACCTTGCTCACCGTGCCGCGCCGCGGCTACCAGTTCTTCGGCTATGCCGCCCTGATCGGCGGCCTGCTTGGCATGGGCACGCTTGCCACCAGCGGCGAGTTGACCGCGTTGCGCGCTGCCGGGCTGTCGAAATTGCGCATCTGTTTTTCCGTGATCGTCGCGCTGACCGCATTGACCGCGTTGGTGATGCTGATGGGCGAGACCATCGGTCCGCTTGGCCAGCAGAAGGCCGAGGCGCTGGCGCTTTCGGCCAAGTCGAAAGACGTCGCGATCGGCCGCGGCGGCAGTTTGTGGGCGCGCGACGGCGAAAACGTCGTCAACGCCAAACATGGTCACACGCGTACCGGCAAGAAGGGTCCCGAGGTGGAATTGCAAGACGTGCGCGTGTTCGAATTCGACGATGCCGGCAAGCTGACTGCGCTGGCGCTGGCGAAAACCGCCACCCACGCCGACGGCGAATGGACCTTCCACGACGTGCGCCGCACCCAGTTCGGCAAGGCCTCGGCGACGAGCACGACATTGCCGCAGGCGCAGTGGAAATCGACGCTCGATCCGAACGTGCTCGCGGTGTCGATGATCCACGCGGAATACCTGTCGATCGGCGACCTGGCGCGCAACATCGATTATTCGCAACGCAACCACCAGGATGCGGGCACGTATCAGCGCGCTTATTGGGGCCGCATCTTCTACCCGCTCAACGTGCTGGTGCTGGCGTTCTGCGCCGTGCCGTTCGCGTTCGGCGCGCTGCGCACGGGCGGTCTGGGCAAGCGCCTGTTCATCGGCATCGCGCTCGCGATCACTTACTACTTCTTCCAGAGCGCCGTGGTCAGCATGGGCGCCGTATACAATTTCAACCTGGCCCTGGCGAACGCGCTGCCGTCGCTGCTGCTGGCGGGCGGGGCGACGGTGTATTTCAGGCGCTACGGCTAGGTTTTCGGCAGGCGCAGCACGCGTGTCCGTGCTGCCATGTCGTGCCAGGTGCGTTTTTGCGCATCGAACAGCGCCCACCAGAATCCCGCGCCGAGCGCGGCGAGCGAAACCAGTGCGACGACGAAGCGCAGCAGCGCGCGCGCAGCATCCACGCGCGCACCATCCACGCGCGTCACGCGCAGCCGCCACGCACGCATGCCGACGGTCTGGCCGCCGCGCGTCCATGACACGACGAAATACGCGCCGCTGAGCGCCAATGCGAATCCCTGCACCAGAAGTTTGCCGGCGAACGTGTGCGTATCCAGCTTGCCGCCGGTGACGGCGAGGGCGAGCACGGCGGCGACGAACCACAGCCCGATCAACGGCAACAGGTCGTAGCCGGCGGCGGCAAGGCGCAAGTGCAGGTTTGCGGGTGTTGCGGTAGTGGATGCGTTCATGGAAACTCCAATCCGTCATGCCGGCAGGGAGTGCCGGCATCCAGACCGCAAGGATGCCATCCCTGGCAACTGGATTCCGGCATTCCCTGCCGGAATGACGAGCAAACGATCATGCCCGTCGAATCCATTACACCACTCAACGAAATTGATCGCGCAGCGATCGACGCGTTCGTCGAAAAACTCTGGTCGGAAAGCGGACTGGCCGACAACACGCTGTCGAGCTACCGACAGGATCTGGAAGGCCTGTCGCGTTGGCTGGCGGGGCAGGGGCGTACACTGGATGGTGCCACGCGCGCATCGCTGAACGCTTATCTCGCCGCGCGGTTCTCGACGGGCGGGCGACGCGGCAAAGGCTTCAGCGCGCGCAGCAATGCAAGGCTGCTGTCTACCCTGCGGCATTTTTACCGACAGCGCGCGGCGCTCGGCGCGATCGCGGAGGATCCGACGCTGCTGCTGGATGCGCCGAAGCTGCCGCGACCGCTGCCCAAGGCGCTGTCCGAACGCGAAGTCGAAGCGCTGATCGGCGCACCGGACGTGGAAACGCCGCTGGGCCTGCGCGACCGCGCCATGTTCGAGCTGATTTACGCGACGGGCCTGCGCGTGAGCGAACTCGTGGGCCTGCGTACCGAGCAGATCAATTTGCGCCAGGGCGTTCTGCGCGTGACCGGCAAGGGCGGCAAGGAGCGCCTCGTCCCGCTCGGCGAGCAGGCGCAGGACTGGCTGGAACGCTACTACGCGCAAGCGCGTCCCGCGCAGCTGCGCGGCGCCGCGGTCGATGCGGTCTTCGTCACGGCGCGCCGCGCCGGCATGACCCGGCAGATGTTCTGGACGATGGTGAAGAACCACGCGCGCAAGGCCGGCATCGACGCCAAACGCATCTCGCCGCACGTGCTGCGGCATTGCTTCGCCACGCACCTTCTCAACCATGGTGCTGATCTGCGCGCCCTGCAGATGCTGCTTGGCCACAGTTCGCTGTCGACCACGCAGATCTACACGCTGGTGGCCCGCGAAGGGTTGAAGCGCCTGCATGAGCGGCATCATCCCCGAGGGTGAGCTGTGCGATAATTGTCATATCCGACCCGCTTCGCCGGTCGATAATGCGCCCTCCGCGCTTTGCCGAGATTCCCATGTTCCGATTTGTATTGTTCACCCTGCTGGCGGTTTGCGCCGTTTCGGCGTCCGCCGCCGCCGATCCGATCAGCAACGATCCGACCGCCGTCGTCACGAAGGCGCTGCACAAGCTGGCGCCGAACGCGAAGATCGAATCCGTCACGGCCGCGCCACTGGCCGGTTTCTATGCCGTCGTCGTCGATGGCCGCCCGGTTTTCGTCAGCACCGACGGCAAATACCTGATCGAAGGGCATGTCCTCGACATCGAGGCGCGCCGCAACGTCATGGACGATGCCATGGCCGGCGTACGCAAGCAGGCATTGGCCAATATCCCGCAGAGCAAGCGCATCACCTTTGCGCCGCCGCATCCGAAGTACCACGTCACCGTGTTCACGGATGTGGATTGCCCGTATTGCCGCGAATTCCACAAGCAGATCGCCGAATACAACAAGCTCGGCATCGCGGTCGACTACGTGCTGTTCCCGCTCGTTATCCATCCCGGCGCAGACAAGAAAGCGCAAACGGTTTGGTGCTCGAAGGACCGCAACGTGGCCTACAACGAGGCCATGGACGGCAAGGCGCTGGCGCCGCTGGCCTGTCCGAACCCGATCGCCGAAATCACGAACACCGCGAACGCCATCGGCATCAACGGCACGCCCGCAATTTTCTCCGACGACGGCGCGCAGTTGGGCGGGTATGTGCCGCCTGCGCAGCTGGCCAAGCAATTGCAGGACATGGCCCAACCGCAAGCCAAGTCCGCACCCTGAACAACACTTTGAATTGAATCAGCTTGAATTGAACCCGGCGCGCATCGACATTGTCCAACGCGCCCAAGCCCCAACCGGAAACGTGTCATGTTGAAAAAAATCCTCGTCCTTGCCGCCCTCGTCGCCGCCACGCCGTTCGCGCACGCCGCCGATCCCGCCGAAAAGGTCGTGCGCGATGCCTTGCATTCGCTGCTGCCGTTGGCGGTGGTCGACAAGGTGGCGAAGTCCGACTTGCCGGGTTTCTACGAAGTCGTCGTCAGCGGCCAGATCGCCTACGTCAGTGCGGACGGCAAATACCTGCTGCAGGGCAGCCTGTATGACGTGGCGCACAAGCAGAACCTGACCGATGCGAGCCTGGCGAAAATGCGCGCGCAGGCGATCGCCAAGCTGCCGGCCACCAAGGAAATCCGCTTCGACGTGGCCAATCCCAAGCACACCGTCACCGTGTTCACCGACGTGGATTGCCCGTATTGCCGTGCCTTCCACAAGAACATCGGCCAGTTCAACGCGCTCGGCATTTCCGTGCATTACGTGATGTACCCGCTCGACATCCATCCCAATGCCGACAAGCAGGCGGTCGCGGTGTGGTGCTCGCCGGATCGCAACGCAGCCTATACCGCCGCCATGAACGGCAAGGATCCCGGCACCGCAACGTGTGCGAACCCGGTTTCCGAGACCAAGGCGCTGGGGATTGCGCTTGGCATCAACGCCACGCCGACGGTGCTCACCGAAGACGGCACCTCGGTCGACCTGGGCAAGGCGACCTCGCCGCAGGCGTTGCTTGCCGAGCTCGATCGCCTTTCTGCCGAACGCGCGAAAACGAAAGTCGCCGCGCGCTGACGGCAAACCGTTCGCGCGGCGCGGCGCTATGGGATAATGCGCGCTCCGCATTGAACGCGCAGCCGCGCTCGCCATGATCGTCTACGACGGGCTCACGGCCCTTTCTCCGTTTCGCCTGGAGCGCCTGAACCGCGACCTCGCCGCCATCGCGCCGCGCAGCCGCGTGGGCGCGGCGTGGTGGGCCTATTTTGTCCAGCTTGAATCCGTAGCGTCCGCAGCAAACACGGCGGAGGCGGCCAAGCTGTGCGAAGTCCTGCGCGCGCAGCCGGACGCGCCAAAGGCGGCGACGTTGTGGACGGTGCCACGCCTGGGCACGATTTCACCGTGGTCGAGCAAGGCTACCGATATCCTGCGCGGCTGCGGTTTTGCGGTCGCGCGCGTGGAGCGCGGCATGGCCTTCGTCGTGGATCGTGCGCCGTCCGTCGAGAGCGCGGATTTCGACCGCTTTGCGCAGGCCCTGCACGATCCGATGACGCAATCGGTGTTGACATCGCTTGCGGACGCGGACGTGCTGTTCCGCGCCGGTGCGCCGGGCCCGTTGCAGCGCACTGCACTCGGCAACGATCCAATCGCCGCTCTCGGCGAGGCGAACCGCCGACTTGGTCTCGCGCTCGCGCCGGACGAGATCGAATATTTGGCCGCGTGCTACGCGGAACTGCGCCGCGATCCGTCGGACGCGGAACTGATGATGTTCGCGCAGGCCAATTCCGAGCATTGCCGGCACAAGGTGTTCAACGCGCGCTGGACGATCGACGGGAATGCGCAGCCGCAATCCCTGTTCGACATGATCAAGGCCACGCACGCGGCCTCGCCGCAACACACGCTCAGCGCCTACAGCGACAATGCCGCGGTGATCGAGGGCAGCGCCGCGCGCCGCTTCTTCGCCGAAGCTAAAAGTGGAAAATACGCCATTGTGGAAGAATCCACGCCATACGCGATCAAGGTCGAGACTCACAACCACCCCACCGCAATCGCGCCGTTCCCGGGCGCAGCGACCGGCGCCGGCGGCGAGATCCGCGACGAGGGCGCGGTCGGCCGCGGCGGCAAGCCCAAGGCGGGGCTGACCGGATTCACCACATCGTACCTGCGCATTCCCGGCCTGCCGCGGCCGTGGGAAAAGAACCGCCCGCTGCCGCCGCGCATGGCCAGTGCGTTCGATATCATGCGCGACGGTCCACTCGGCGCGGCCGCGTTCAACAACGAATTCGGCCGTCCATGTTTGGGCGGCTATTTCCGTACGTTCGAGTCCGAATGTCGTGGCGACGCCGCGCTGCGTCGCGGCTACGACAAGCCGATCATGATCGCCGGCGGCCTCGCCAACGTGCGCGCGCCGCACGTGCTCAAGCAGAAATTGCGCGACGGCGACGCCGTGATCGTGCTCGGCGGTCCGGCCATGCTGATCGGCCTGGGCGGTGGCGCGGCCTCGTCCGTGGCTGGCGGCGACAGCTCGGCGGAGCTGGATTTCGCCTCCGTGCAACGCGACAACGCCGAGATGCAGCGGCGCTGCCAGGAAGTCATCGACGCCTGCTGGGCGCTCGGCGATGCGAACCCGATCGCATCCGTCCACGACGTTGGCGCCGGTGGCTTGTCGAACGCGATTCCGGAAATCCTGCACGATTCCGGCGTCGGCGGCCGCATCGATCTGCGCAAGATTCCGAGCGCCGATCCGCAGCTCTCGCCGATGCAGATCTGGTGCAACGAGGCGCAGGAGCGCTACGTGCTGGGCTTGCGTCCCGCCGACGTGGCGCGTTTCGCGGCGATCTGCGCGCGCGAGCGCTGCCCGTTCGCCGCAGTCGGCGCAGCGACAGCCGAAGAACGCCTGACCGTGACCGACGCTTCGGCCAGCGCCGATGCCGCGAACGTCATCGACCTTGCCATGGACGTGCTGTTCGGCAAGACGCCGAAGATGGAACGCGACACCCGGCGCAAGCCGGCGCGCATGGACATCGTGCCGGACCTGGACGGCATCGTGCTCGAAGAAGCAATCAAGCGCGTGCTGCGCCTGCCCGCGGTCGGCAGCAAATCCTTCCTCGTTACCATCGGCGACCGCAGCGTCGGCGGCCTGTGCGCACGCGATCCCATGGTTGGGCCGTGGCAGGTGCCGGTCGCCGATTGTGCCGTGACGCTCGTCGATTTCGACGGCTACGCGGGCGAGGCGATGGCGATGGGCGAGCGTACGCCGCTGGCCCTGCTCTCGGCGCCGGCTGCCGCGCGCATGGCGGTGGGCGAGGCGCTGACCAACCTCATGGCGGCGCCGGTCGCGAGCCTGGACGAAGTCAAGCTGTCGGCGAACTGGATGGCGGCGGTCAACCACCCGGGCGAAGACGTTGCCCTGTTCGACGCCGTGAAGGCGGTATCAGGACTTTGTCCACAATTGCACATTTCCATTCCGGTCGGCAAGGATTCGCTGTCCATGCAGACCGTGTGGCATCAGGACGGCCAGCAGCAGCGCACGGTCGCGCCGGTATCGCCCATCATCACGGCGTTCGCGCGCATAGCCGACGCGCGCCGCGGGCTGACGCCGCAACTCGTGCTCGATGCCGGCGAAACCGAACTTTGGTTGCTCGACCTCGGCGAAGGCCGCAACCGCCTCGGCGGCTCCGTGCTGGCACAGGTCTTCAACCGCGTCGGCGGCCTGCCGCCGGATTTCGATGACGCCGGATTGTTCACGCGTTTCTTCGCCGCGCTCAAGGCCGCGCGGGAACGCAACCTGCTGCTGGCCTACCACGACCGCGGCGACGGCGGCGTCATCGCCACGCTGATCGAGATGGCCTTCGCCGCGCACTGCGGCCTGGACCTGGAACTGTCCGGCTGGGCCGACAACACGTTGTCCGCGCTGTTTTCCGAGGAGCTGGGCGCGGTGGTGCAGATCAAGGCTGCCGATCGCGAAGCGTTCCTCGCCCTGCTCGACGAACATGGGTTGCAGAAACTGGCGCATTTCGCCGGCAATCCGCATGCGCGCAAGCGCGTGAAGCTGTGGCTCAACGACGAGGCGATCGCGCGCTGGCCGTGGGCCGCGCTCATGGACGCCTGGTCCGAAACGAGCCGCGCCATGGTCGAACGCCGCGACAATCCGCTCACTGCCGATGCCGAGCACATCTGGCGTTGTGATGACGAGGATGCCGGCATCACGCCCAAGCTCACGTTCGATCCGGCCCAGGACGTCGCCGCGCCGTTCATCGGCAAGGGCGCACGGCCGAAAGTGGCGATCCTGCGCGACCAGGGCGTGAACGGGCAGATCGAGATGGCTGCCGCGTTCACGCGCGCTGGCTTCGATGCGTTCGATGTGCACATGACCGATCTGCAGAACGGCCGCTATCGGCTGGATGAATTTTCCGGCTTCGCCGCTTGCGGCGGCTTTTCCTACGGCGACGTGCTCGGCGCCGGTCGCGGCTGGGCCACTTCGATCCTGTTCAATGCGCGGTTGCGCGACCAGTTCGCTGCATTTTTCGCTGACGCGCGCAAGTTCGCGCTGGGCGCCTGCAACGGCTGCCAGATGATGGCGGCGTTGAAATCCATCGTGCCCGGCGCGGACGCCTGGCCGAGCTTCGAACGCAATACGTCGGAGCAATACGAAGCACGCGTGGCCACGCTCGAGGTGCTGGACTCGCCGTCGATCTTCCTCGCCGGCATGACCGGCTCGCGCATCCCGGTCGTGGTCGCGCACGGCGAGGGTCGTGCCGTGTTCGCCGCGCGCGGCGACAGCAAGAAGGTGGCAGCGTGCCTGCGCTTCGTCGACAACCGCGGCAAGGCGACCGATGCGTTTCCACTCAATCCGAACGGCTCTCCCAAGGGCGTCACCGGCTTCACCGCCGCCGACGGTCGCGTGACGATCCTGATGCCGCACCCCGAGCGCGTGTTCCGCACGGTGCAAATGTCGTGGGCGCCGCGCGAATGGGGCGAGAATTCGCCGTGGATGCGCATGTTCCGCAATGCTCGAAATTGGGTTGGCTGAGTGACGTTCTCGCCGCTCAGACGCTTTCTTCTTTCCGCGCTGCTGTGGCTGCCGTTGGCGTTCTTTTTCTGGTTCTGGTTCGCTGGCCCCCTGGTGTGGCCGGTGATCGCGATGGCGAAACTCGTCCTGCTCAAGGCCTGGCCCAGTCTGTTCACCGCAGTGTCGCAGGGCGCGGACTTGCTCGATGCGCACGGCCGCATCCTCGGTCATCCCGGGTACCTCATGCAGATCTCCAGCGGCGTGCTGGTCAATGCAGCACCGGCAGGCATGCCGGCGAAATTCGGCTTCATCGAACCGGTGGTCAATCCGATGATCTACGGTTACGCGCTGCCGTTGTTCGCGGGTCTGGTACTGGCCACACCGCTGACGCGCTGGCAGCGCACGCGGCAGATCGCCCTGGGTTGCATCGTGATCTGGATCGCGCAGGCCTTCGGTGTTGTCGCGGAAAGCCTGAAAGCGGTTGGCCTCGATGCCGGCCAACCGGGCGCCGAAGCGTTGCAGCGCGCCGGTATCCCGCCCGACGCGGTAGCATTGGCCTACCAGTTCGGCTATTTGATCCTTCCAGTACTCGTGCCGGCCGTGTTGTGGATCTTGTGCAACCGGCCGTTCATCGAGGAACTGATCCGTCCGGTGCGGGAACCCAACGGCGTCCGAACGGTCGAACATCCGCCTGCCAGCGGTACGAACCAGCGTTAATTGAGCCAGGGGTAACTGAAGCCATGTCCGCGGTAATGGAAACGCCACATCCGGCTCCCGCCGAGTCGCTCGACGAGCGCATCTGCGAGCATCTCGTCGCGCGCGGCCGCCTGAAGGAAGCGGACCTCGCGCGTGCGCGCCGCCTGCTCGAGGAAAGCGGCGACGGCAACCTGGTGCCGCTGCTCACGCGCCTGGGGCTGGTGTCCGAACGCGAGATGGGCGAGAGCCTTGCCGAAGTGCTCGGCCTGCAATTGTTGTCGGCCAAGGAATGTCCCGATACGCCGCCGCCGAACGTGCAGATGTCGGTTCGCTTCCTCAAGCAGTACCACGTCGTGCCGATCGCCGAATCCGAAACCGGTGTGACCCTGCTCATGGCCGATCCGGCGGAAACCTATCCGCTGCAGGCGCTGGCGCTGGCGACCGGCAAAAGCATCGAGCCCAAGGTCGGCTTGCCGAGCGAAATCGACGACCTGATCGAACGCTATTACGGCCAGGGTCGCTCGGCGATGGGCGCCATCGTCGAGAACCTGAGCGACGAAGCCTCGCGCAGCGAAGACGACATCGAACATCTGCGCGACCTCGCCTCCGAGGCGCCAGTCATCCGCCTCGTGAACCTGGTCATCCAGCGCGCGGTCGAGCAGCGCGCATCCGACATTCACGTGGAACCGTTCGAGAACCGGCTGAAGGTGCGCTACCGCATCGACGGCGTGCTGCTCGAAGTCGAATCGCCGCCGGCGGCATCGACCGCCGCAGTCATCTCGCGCATCAAGATCATGGCGAAGTTGAACATCGCCGAGCGCCGCCTGCCGCAGGACGGCCGCATCATGATCCGCGTGCAGGGCAAGGAACTGGACCTGCGCGTGTCCACCGTGCCGACCTCGTGGGGCGAGTCGGTGGTGATGCGTATCCTCGATCGCGAATCCATCGTGTTCGACTTCCACACGCTCGGCTTCACCGACGAGTTTCTGCCCAAGTTCATGAAGGTGCTGGAGCTGCCGCACGGCATCCTTCTGGTCACCGGCCCGACCGGTTCGGGCAAGACCACGACGCTCTACACGGCGCTGGCCAAGCTCAACACGCCGGACGTGAAGATCATCACGGTCGAGGACCCGGTCGAATACCAGATCGAGGGCATCAACCAGATCCAGGCCAAGCCGCAGATTGGCCTCGACTTCAGCCATGCGCTGCGTTCGATCGTGCGCCAGGATCCGGACATCATCATGATCGGCGAAATGCGCGACCTGGAAACCGCAAAAATTGCGATCCAGTCCGCGCTGACCGGCCATCTTGTGCTGTCGACGCTGCACACGAACAACGCCGCCGGCGCGGTCACGCGCATGCTCGACATGGGCGTGGAGGATTACCTGCTCACCTCCACCGTCAACGGCGTGCTTGCGCAGCGCCTCGTGCGCCGGCTCGAATCCACGCATGCGGAGAAATACGACGCGCTGCCCGAGGTGGTGGAGGAGTTCGGCCTGCGCCGTTACCAGCCGGAAGGAAAAGTGCAATTGTATAAACCGGTCGCCTCGCCGCTGACCGCGAGCGGTTATCTCGGCCGCACCACGATCATGGAATTCCTCGTCATGAGCGATCCGATCCGGCGCCTCGTGATGCAGCACGCCGACATGGGCAAGCTCGAGGAACAGGCGCGCAGCGAGGGCATGCGCACCATGTACGAAGACGGCCTGGTCAAATCGCTCATCGGCACGACCACGCTCGAGGAAGTGCTGCGCGTGACCTCGGAAAGCTGATGGCGCTGTTCCGCTACAAGGCCGTCACGCCGACCGGCGATGTCCTCGAAGGCCAGCTCGAAGTCGCCTCGAACGACGAGGCCGTGGCCAGGATCCAGGATGCAGGCAACATCCCGCTGGAAATCCACGCCGCGGCGGACGGTGGCGGCGCGCGTTCGCTCGCCGTACTGTTCGCGCGCGCGGCGATGAACCCGGCGCAGGTGCTGCAATTCACCCAGCAGCTGTCGACCCTGCTCGGCGCCGGCCAGCCGCTGGATCGCGCGCTGCAGATCCTGCTGGAGCTGCCGGAAAGCGAAAAGGCACGCCGCATCATCGAGCGCATCCGCGACCACGTGCGCGGCGGTGCGCCGCTATCCGACGGTCTCGAGGCCGAGCCGCAGATTTTCACCAAGCTGTACGTGAACATGGTGCGCGCCGGCGAAGTCGGCGGTGCGCTGGATACGACGCTGGCGCGCCTGGCGCTATACCTGGAGCGCGCCAAGGCGCTCAAGGAAAGCGTGATCAGCGCGATGATCTACCCGGCGATCCTCATCGTCATGGTGTTCGCCGCGTTGTTCGTGCTGCTCGTGTTCGTGGTGCCGCAGTTCGCGCCCATGTTCAAGGACATGAATGTGGAACTGCCGATGATCACCAAGATCGTGCTGGCCATCGGCAACACCCTGCGCGATTTCTGGTGGGGCATCGCGGGGCTGATTTTCGTCGGCGTGATGGCCGCGCGCCGGCAGCTGGCCGATCCGCCGACGCGCCTGAAATTCGACGCCTGGGTACTCAAGCGCCGCCTGTTCGGCACGCTCGTCGCCAGGCTCGAAACCGCGCGTCTGGCACGAACGCTGGGAACTTTGCTCAAGAACGGCGTTCCGTTATTGACCGCGCTTGGCATCAGCCGCAACGTGCTCGGCAACAGTGCGCTGGCCGAGGCGGTGGACGCGGCCACGGAAGAAGTGAAGACTGGCGGCGGACTTGCCTTCGCGTTGGGACAGAGCAAGCGCTTTCCCAAATTGGCGCTACAGATGATCGCGGTCGGCGAGGAATCCGGCGCGCTCGACGACATGTTGCTCAAGACCGCGGACACGTTCGATACCGAAGCGAAAAACACCGTGGATCGCCTGCTCGCCGCGCTGGTGCCTGCCGTTACCGTGGTCATGACCGGCGTGGTCGCGGTGATCATGATGGCGATCCTGCTGCCGATCCTGAACATCACCAGTTCCCTACAGTGAGATGCACATGAAAAGGTATACATTGTCGCAACGTGGCGCATCCGTGCGCTCCGCCGGCTTCACCCTGATCGAGATGATCGCCGTGCTGGTGCTGATCGGCATCGTCATGACCATCGTCGGCGGCAAGGTCATGCAGAATTTCCAGAACGGCGAATACAAAGCCGGCGTCGCCGGCACGCACTCGCTGGAAATGAAAGTGCAGGCCTACATGCTCGACAACGGCTCGCCGCCGCAGAGCCTGAACGACCTGGTCGCGCGCCCGGGCAATGCCCAGAACTGGAACGGGCCGTACGCGAAGGAGGCGGACCTGAAGGATCCGTTCCAGCACCCGTACTTCTACAAGGCGCCCGGCGACCACGGCGACTTCGACATCATCTTCTACGGCAAGGACGGCCAGCCGGGCGGCGACGGCCTGAACAAGGATTACGGCAACTGGCAATAAGCCCATGCGTGTGTCGCGCCAGTCCGGTTTCACGCTCATCGAGCTGGTCGCGGTCGTCGTCCTGATCGGCATCGCGCTCAGCGTGGTGTCGCTGTCGTTCAGCAAGAGCATGAATTCGGCCAAGATCCAGGCCGCCTCGCGCGATCTCGTCGCCGCGTTGCGCTACACGCGCGGCCAGGCGATCGTGACCGGCAAGCAGGCGGC
>DATIOA010000073.1:0-14443 GCA_035473575.1 Rudaea sp.
CAGCAAGACCGGCAAGGCGCACGTCATCAAGAGCCACCACAACGTCGGTGGCCTGCCCGAGGACATGAAGCTCGGGCTGGTCGAGCCGCTGCGCGAACTGTTCAAGGACGAAGTGCGCCGGCTCGGTGTCGAACTTGGCCTGCCGCGCGAGATGGTCTACCGCCATCCGTTCCCCGGCCCGGGCCTGGGCGTACGCATCCTGGGCGAAGTGAGGCGCGAATACGTGGAACTGCTGCAGCGCGCCGACAACATTTTCATCGCCGAATTGCGCGCCGCAGGACTGTACGACAAGGTGAGCCAGGCTTTTGCCGTGTTCCTGCCGGTGAAATCGGTGGGCGTGGTCGGCGATGCGCGCGCCTACGAATGGGTGATCGCGCTGCGCGCGGTCGAAACGATCGATTTCATGACCGCGCACTGGGCGCACCTGCCATACGAATTCCTCGGCAAGGTCTCGAACCGCATCATCAACGAGCTGCGCGGCATTTCGCGGGTCGTATATGACGTCAGCGGAAAGCCTCCTGCCACTATCGAGTGGGAATGAGCGTGTTCACGCCCGATGACGAGCGCTTCATGCGTCGCGCGTTGGAATTGGGGCAACATGCCGCCGATGCACACTCCGAAGTTCCGGTCGGAGCGGTGCTGGTACTGGATGGCGAAATCGTCGGCGAGGGATGGAACCACAGTATCGGCGGCAACGATCCGACCGCCCATGCGGAAATCCTCGCGTTGCGCGATGCAGGGCAGCGACTCGGCAACTACCGTTTCCCCGGATCGACGCTGTACGCGACCCTCGAGCCCTGCGTGATGTGTGCCGGAGCCATCGTGCATGCTCGTGTTGCGCGCGTCGTGTATGCCGCGACCGACCCCAAGACCGGCGCTGCCGGCAGTGTCTTCGATACGCTGCTGTCGGATCGGCATAATCACAAGGTGGGCGTTGCAGGCGGATTGCTGGCCATGGAGGCGGGCGAATTGCTACGCGGCTTCTTCGCATCGAGGCGTTGAAGAGATGTTTGTTGTATTTGACATAATATACAAAGGCGTTCGTTCATAGGGCAGTGCAACATACCAAGAATCGGCGCTTTGCATGCCACGCAGACCGCGTTGCCCTGCCCACATCTGCGTTCTGGGCGCTGCCCGCCCGTGTCAGGGCGTCGGGTCGTCGTGTCGTGAGCCGCCGGATGAAGCCGACTCAGTGGTTTGTTCCTGCGCCAACCGCGCCGACGGCAGATGCCAGCCGTGGCGAATTGCCATGTAACGCAACGCGAAGCACAGAACGCCGCCGACGATCGCGTTGACGATCGGCGAGACATGCAGCATGTGTGCGACCACCACCGCACTGGCTCCGGCCAATGCCGCCAGCGCGTACAGGTCGGCGCGCAGGACGACGGGAATCTCGTTGATCAGGACGTCGCGCAACATGCCGCCGCCGATACCGGTGAGCATGCCGAGCAGCGCCGCCATCGCCGGGCTCAGGCCATGCACCAGCGCCTTTTCCGCTCCCGCCACGGCGAAAAACGCGAGGCCGATGGCGTCGAACCATTGCACTGGATGATCGAGGCGCGTGATCAGCGAATTCCAGAAAAACACGATGAATCCGGCGAGGATGGAAATGCTGACGTAGCTCAAGTCGGCGATGGCCGCTGGCGGCGCCGCGCCGATCAACAGATCGCGCGTGATGCCGCCGGCGTTACCCGCGGCGAAAGCCAGCACCATCACGCCGAAAATGTCGAGGCGATGACGCACCGCCGCCACCGCGCCGCTGATCGCGAACACGAAGGTGCCGCCCAAGTCGAGCACGGTCAGCAATACGCGGATCATGCGTGCGTGCGAATCGATCCAGGCGATATCCATCTATTGAAACCTCCTCAAGCCGAAAGCCACGCCCGCGCCGCGACAATCAGCGTTTCGACCCCTGTTTCCAACGTCGGGTGAATGACCGGCGCGAACCGTGGGTTGTGGTTGGTGGGCAGATCGTTGAGCCGGCCCGCGGCCTTGGCTTTCGCGTAGGTGTCCGGATCGGTGCCGCCGACGAACCAGAACACCGAAGGCACCTTCCACTCCGCACCGAAGCAGCCGAAATCCTCGCTTGCCGAGGTTGGTAGGGTCTTCTCGACTCGCGCCTCCGAGAAATAGTTTCGAAACGCGTCGCCGACTTTTTTGTTCGCGTCGGCGTCGTTGACGACCAGCGCGTAGTGGTCCAGCGGAGTAATCTCGGGCGGCTTCGGCGCACCGGCTGCCGCCGCTTCCGCGTTGACGATGCGAGTGATCGCCGCCAGCACGCGCTTTCGCACGCCTTCGTCGAACGTGCGCACGTTGAGCTTGATGATCGCCTCGTCGGGGATCACGTTCTCCTTGGTGCCGGCCTGCAAGGCGCCAATCGTGACCACCGCCGCTTCGGTCGCGGCCAGTTCGCGCGACACAATCGTCTGCAAGCGCAGCACGGTCGCCGCCGCCATCACCACGGGATCGATGCTCGCCTGCGGCATCGAGCCGTGCGCGCCGCGACCGAACAGGCGGATCTGGAAACTGTCGCCAGCCGAGGTGATCACGCCGGCGCGGCCACTTATCGTGCCGGCCACGCCCACCATCACGTGCTGGCCGAGCACGATGTCGGGCTTAGGAAAGCGCTTGAACAATCCGTCGTCGATCATGGCCTGCGCGCCGGTGCCGGTTTCCTCGGCAGGCTGGAACACCGCCATCAGCGTGCCTTTCCAGCTGTCACGGGCCTGCGCGAGCAACGTGGTCGCGCCGACCAGCCAGGTCACGTGCATGTCGTGTCCGCAGGCATGCATCACCGGCACCGTGTGGCCGTCCTTGTCCTTCGCCGTGACCTTGCTCGCGTAGGGCACGCCGCTGGCTTCCGCCACCGGCAAGGCATCCATGTCCGCACGAAGCATCACGGTGGGTCCGTCGCCGTTGCGCAACAGTCCGACCACACCGGTCTTGCCGACCCCGGTCGTGACTTCAAAGCCGGCCGCGCGCAAACGCTCGGCCGCCAAACCCGCCGTCCGGGTTTCCTGCATCGACAGTTCAGGATGGGCGTGGATGTCGGTGTAAAGCGCCTCCAGCCCAGGCAATAGGGCGCGCAGATTCTCCGGCCCTGCGGCGGGAGTCTTCATGGTCTGTTTCCCTGGCATGGCTATCGTCCTCGTGGGACCTTGCGAAGCGTAGAGCAAATCACGATACGCCTTGCTACGCTGGCGGTAAAGGCGTCAAATGCCGCCGCGGACAAGCATCTTCCGCGCCCAAACCGAAGGGAGGAGATCGTCATGCGTTACACCTTGCTCGATGGTCGAAAGGACGAAGTCCTGCTGCTTGCGCGTGTCTTGCTGGTGATCCTTTACGTGTTGTTCGGTTTTTACAAATTGACCGGCTTTTCGGGCACGGTAGCCGAAATGCAGTCGGTGGGCTTGCCGCTGCCGACAGTCACGGCAGCGATCGTGGTCGTCCTTGAATTCTTCGTTGGCCTTGCGATCCTGCTCGGTTTTTACACGCGTCCTCTCGCGTTGCTGCTCGCCGCCTACACGCTGGGCACCGCCTTCATCGGGCATCACTACTGGACCATGTCTGGCGATGCGCAGATGGCGAACATGATCAATTTCTACAAAAACGTCTCGATCATGGGCGGATTCCTGCTGCTGTGCATCGCCGGGCCGGGCCGGTATTCGATCGACCGCAAGTGACGTGACTGTGTCGTCGAGCGCCTCGCTGCACTTTGGCGCGGGAGGCACAACGCTGTCGCTGGGTGGCGCGACCATCGTCGTCGCGCCGGGATGGGCGCAACTGGATCAGGCCCGCCTGGGTCGTTGGCCGCCGCGTCCAGTCGACATGGAAAATGCGATCGCCGCGATCGAGGACGAACTGATGCGATTGCCGCGCGATCTGCGCGGTCTGCATATGACGAGCGACGAGCCAGTACTGCGCGAGATCGCGCTCGCGGCTGGCTTGGCCGCAACCGACAAACACCTGGATCGCGATGTCATGGAACGTGTGTTTGAGCGACTCAGCGCCGTAGCGTTAGGCCGCCCCAATACGCAGGAGCGGTTGCCCGAGAACCCGCAATTCGCCGCAATCCTGCTGATCCTGCGCGAAATCATGCATCATCTGAACATCGCTTCGATCGCGCTCACGGATGCCGCTCCTCGCGTTCGCGCATCGCCGGGAGTATAAGGACAGGGTTCGTTCGGTCTCGGGACGAAGGCATGCGTGATTTCGCAATCACCGTGGACGCTTCCGGACCCGCCAGTCAGTCGCGGCGGCGCGTGCTCGGCACCTTGCTCGTTGCCTACTCGGCGACGCAACTTCCCTGGGTGTATGCCGAGCCATCCGCGCCTGCGGACCTGACTGCATTCAATTCCGTGTCGTCGTTCCTGATCGGCAGCGATGTTCACGACTCGCCGCGCTCGGCGCGACTGTTCGAAGCGTTGGTCGTGGACAGTCCCGGATTCGCGGCCGACGTGCAGGCACTGTCGCAATGGTTGCATGCGCATCCGATCGCGGCGGAGCAGTTGCAAGGCGCGCTCGATGCCGAGAAATCCGTACTGGCGCCGCTGCCGCGAAAAATCGCCTCGGCGTGGTATCTCGGCATCGTCGGCACCGGCAAGACTGCGCGCTGCATCGATTTCGAGACTGCGCTGAACGCACAAATCGTGGCCGGCGTGCTCAAGCCGCCGACCTACTGCTACGGCGGCTACGGAAGTTGGATGGCCAAACCCGTTTGAAGGATCGGCAAATGGCAGAAAATTCCGCTGATTTCGTGGTCGTCGGTTCGGGCATCTGCGGCTCGCTCGTTGCACGTGAGCTGGCCCTGCGCGGCGCCTCGGTGCTGATCCTCGAAGCTGGACCGCGCCTTGATCGCGGCCGCCTTGTCGCGGCGTTCCGCAACTCGCCGCGTCGAACCGACTGGATGTCGCCCTACCCCGCCGTGGCGTGGGCGCCGCACCCGATCTATCAGCCCGAAGACAACGGCTATCTGGTGCAGGCCGGGCCGTATCCGTATCCGGCCGAGTACATCCGCGCCGTCGGCGGTACAACTTGGCATTGGGCCGCGCAGACCTGGCGGCTGGTCCCGAACGACATGCGCATCCGTAGTCTCTACGACGTGGGCGTTGACTGGCCGATGACGTACGAGGAACTCGATCCGTGGTACCAGCGTGCCGAGGAAATTATCGGCGTCGCCGGCGCCGAGAACACGGGTTCGCCGCGCAGCATGCCATTCCCGATGATGCCGGTGGCCGAGCCGTGGTCGATGCGTCGTTTTCGCGAACGCCTGGCGCCCGAGTACGCGGTAGTCGACAACACGGTCGCGCGCAACAGCAGACCTTACGACGGCCGTCCGGCTTGCTGCGGCAACAACAGTTGCCAGCCGATCTGCCCGATCAACGCGCAGTACACCGGTGGTGTCGCCGCGGACGCGGCAGAGGCGGCAGGCGCCAGGCTGCTGCCGAACGCGGTGGTCTATCGCATCGAACACGATGCGGGCGGGCGCATCGCGGCGGTGCACTATTACGACCCGGACAAGACCTCCCACCGCGTCATCGGCAAGCAATTCATCCTCGCGGCGAACGGCATCGAGAGCCCGAAGTTATTGCTGCTCTCGACCAGCGACAAATATCCGAAAGGACTCGCCAATTCTTCGGACATGGTCGGCCGCAACCTGATGGATCACCCGAGCACGTCGCTCACCTTCTACGCTGACGAGGAATTGTGGCTCGGCCGCGGCCCGCAGAGCCCGAGTTCGATCAACACGCTGCGCGACGGCGCGTTCCGCCGCGAGCATGCGCCGTATCGGCTGGACTTCACCAACATCAACCAGGTGTTCGCCGTCACCCAGGCGTTGATTTCCGAAGGCGTGTACGGTGCCGAGTTCGAGAAACAACTGCGCTGGCGCGCGGCGCGCCAGTGCAACGTCAAGAACGTGCTCGAAGTCTTGCCCGATCCGGAGAACCGGATCGCGCTGAGTTCGCAGAAGGACGCGATGGGCATACCCAAGCCGGAGGCGCATTACTCGATTGGCGACTACACGCGCAAGGGCGCGGAGGATTCCAAACCGCATTTCGCGCGCATCGCGCAGCTCATGGGCGGCACCGGTTTGCGCTACAGCGCCGAAGGTTCCTTCGCGAACAACCAGCACATCACCGGCACGCTCGGCATGGGCAGCGATCCTGCCAAGTCCGTCGCCGACAGCTACGGCCGCACCCACGACCACGAAAACCTGTTCATCTGCAGCACTGGTCTCATGCCGACATCGGCGACGATGAACTCGACCCTGACCGCCATCGCCCTCGCCTTGCGCACGGCCGATCATCTGCTGCCCACGAACGCTACCAAGCAAGCGGAGCATGCGGCGTGAACGCGTCGCTGCGGATCGGTTGCCTGCTGTGCCTGCTGTTCGCGAGCTTGGCGGTCCGCGCGGACGACGCCGATCAGCTCAAGCGCGGCGCGTACCTCGCTCTCGCCAGCGACTGCGTGGCCTGCCACACCGCGCCGGGCGGCAAGCCTTTCGCGGGCGGACTCGCCATGGCGACGCCGATCGGCGCCATTGTTTCCACCAACATCACTCCGTCGAAATCGCACGGCATCGGCGATTATTCGCCGCAGCAGTTCGCCGACGCGCTGCGCCGCGGCATTCGTGCGGACGGCGCGCACCTGTACCCGGCCATGCCGTACACGTCCTACGTACTCATGGACGACGCGGACATCGCCACGCTCTACGCCTACTTCATGTACGCCGTCCCCGCCGTCGACACGTCGCCCGCGCAGACCTCGTTGCCGTTCCCGTTCAACTTCCGCGCATCGATGGCGGCGTGGAACCTGCTGTACCTCGATACCAAGCCATTCGTTCCTGAAGCGGACAAATCGCCGCAATGGAACCGCGGCGCCTACCTCGCGCGCGGACCGGCGCACTGCGGCGACTGCCATACGCCGCGCAACCTGCTGATGGCCCAAGAATCGTCCGCCGAATTGGCCGGTGCGCAATTGGGTCCCTGGTTCGGACCAAACATTACCTCCGACGCGAACAGCGGCATCGGCGGCTGGAGCGACAAGGACATCGTCGACTATCTGCGCACCGGACGCGCTGCCGGTAAGGCGCAGGCGGCGGGCCCCATGACCGAAGCGATCGACCACAGCCTGCAATACCTGAGCGACGCCGACCTCAACGCCATCGCGACCTATTTGCGCTCCGTGCCTGCGCGCCGCGACGCCGGCGACGACGCGCCATCCCACGCACGCGGACAAGCGGGCGACCAGCTTGCCTCCATTCGCGGCGCGCCGCTGCCGGACGATGCGCAGCAGATGAGCGGTGCGCAGTTGTACGACGCGTATTGCGCAACCTGCCATCAGGCACACGGCCAGGGCAGCTTCGACACCCGCATGCCGTCGTTGTTCCACAACACGGCCAGCGGACGCGCGCGCCACGACAACCTGGTCATGGTGGTTCTCGACGGCATTCATCGCGGCGTCGACGGCCGCGACGTGGTGATGCCCGGATTTGGCAAGGAATTGTCCGATACGCAAGTCGCCACGTTGGCCGCATATGTCTATCAAATGTATGGCAATCCGCACGCTGCCATTTCCGCCGAAGACGTGCGGCTGCTGCGCGCCGGCGGCCCGGCGTCACACCTCGTGCTGCTGGCGCGAATCGCTCTGGCCATCGCAGTGGTGTGTCTGATTCTTCTCGTGACGTGGTGGAAGCGCCGCCGCACAAGACGCAACACCCGGACATGAAAACGCATCGTCGCAATCATTGGCGCCTGCTGCTGACGTATGCGTTTGTGCTGCCTTGCTCGATTCAGGCGCAAGAAACGTTCAGCGCCTGGCTCGCGCAGCCGACCCTGACCGGCGACTGGGGCGGCGCGCGCAAGCGCCTGGAAGACGCCGGCATTCGCATCAACGCGCACTACACGACGGAAAGCGCAGGCAATACATCCGGTGGTCTACGCCAGACCGCGCGTTACACGCAGCAACTGGACCTTGAAACGCTGTTCGACCTGCAACAGCTGCTGGGAATCCACGACGCACGCGTGCAGTTCACGCTCACCGATCGCGCCGGGCGCAGTTTGTCGGCGGATGCGTTGCACAATCAGTTCTCGGTGCAGGAACTTTACGGCGCCGGGCAGAACTTCCGCCTGGCCGAACTCAATTATCGGCAGGAATTCATGGACCATGTGCTGACGATCCAGGCCGGTTGGTCTCCACTGGGCGACGATCTCGCGCGCTTGCCGAATTTTTGCAAGTTCCAGAATGGCGTGATCTGCGGCCACATCAACGCGATGACGGTCAACAGCGGCGCGCACAATTTTCCGACCGCGCAATGGGGTGGGCAGGTGAAGTTGCGGCCCGGCGGCGGAACGTGGATGACCGCGGGTGTGTACCTCAACAATCCCAACGCCGGCAACAAGGACGAAGGATTCAATCTCAGTTTCAAGCACGACGGCAAATTCATTCCGGTCGAGGCTGGCATCGACACCGGCCAAGGCGAAGGCGAATTGCCCGGTCGTTTTATCGTGGGCGCCTACCGCAATACGGCCAGGACCGCGGACGTCCTCACCGACATCAATGGCAATTCCGCGGGCCTGACCGGCGAGCCCTTGTTGAGTCACAACGGCCGCAGCGGCGATTATTTGATGGCAAGCCAGAAGATCTTCCGCGAGTCGCCTGCATCCAACCGCGGCCTGTCGGTCGGTGGCGTCTACATCCGCGGCGACCGGGACACGGCGCGTTTCACCTATTCCTGGGCCGCGGGCGCAGTCTATCAGGGCACGTTTCGCGGCCGGGACGACGATTTCGTCTCGATCATGTATGCGCACGCACGCACCAATCCGCGGCTCACCCAATACCAGCGCGACCGCGATTTCTCGGTGCCGGGCGCCGTCGATATCCAGACCTTCGAGGCGATCTCGGAGATCGATTATGGCGCGCGACTCACGCCGTGGCTGATGGTGCGGCCCAACCTGCAGTATGTCGAACGCCCCGGTGGCGCCGGCAAGATTCCCGACGCCTTCGTCATCGGCTTGTATACGCAAGTGACGTTTTGATCGCCAACCCCATCCGGAGAACGGCCATGATGTTCGATTGGAATGCCTATCGAAAGCAGCTCGCCGAGACCATCGGCGGCATGTCGAAACTCAGCCCCGACACCGTGCGCGGTTACGCACAGCTCGGCAATGCGGGAACCAAGACCGCGCATCTCGACGCCAAGACGCGCGAACTCATCGCCCTGGCGGTCGCGGTGACGCGCCAATGCGACGGATGCATCACCGTGCACACCGACGCGGCAGTGAAGCACGGCGCGACGCAGGAAGAAATCATGGAGGCGCTCGGCGTCGCCATTGCCGTCAATGCCGGCGCGGCACTCGTCTACTCGGCCCGCGTAATGGATGCGTATGCAGCGCATACCAGCGGTTTCGAAGGAGGCGCCGGGAAATAGGCGCCAGTTCATGCGAGCGAGAATCTGGTGATTACTCGCAATGGATATCCATATGTCCGTCGATTACGTGTTCAGTGTCCGTGCCAGCAGCGCCAATGCCTTCGTTGCCAAGGTGGGCCCGAGCCGATTCCTGGAAGTGCCCGAAAACGCCATGCCGGCACCGGATCAGGCCTTGGCATCCACCACCTGGTGCAAACATGTACTTGATGCCGCGGCGTGGCAGAACGCACAAGGACAGCCACGTGGTGACATCCTGTTCATCGTGCACGGCTACAACAACTCCGAGCAGGACGTGATGCAGCGGCATCGGATCATGAAGTCAGGGCTGGCCGCGTTGGGATTCAAGGGTGTGGTCGTGTCCTTCGACTGGCCCAGCGATGATCAGGCACTCGCCTATCTGGCCGACCGTCACCGCGCCAAGGAAACCGCCCTGAAGTTGGTCAGCGACGGCATCTCGGCCCTGAGCAAGCGGCAGACACCGGATTGCGCCACGAATATCCATTTGCTTTGCCATTCGACCGGAGCCTACGTGGTGCGCGAGGCTTTCGACGACGCCGACGACACGGCGCTGAAGCAATCCTCCTGGACAGTGAGCCAGATCCTGTTCGCGGCCGGAGACGTGTCTTCCGACTCGCTGAGTGCGGGCAATCCCACGGCAGCGTCGGTTTACAACCATTGCATCAAACTGACCAATTATTCGAACCGCCACGATGCCGTGCTGGATATCTCCAACGCCAAGCGCCTGGGCATTGCGCCACGCGTGGGCCGTGTCGGCCTGCCGAACGATGCCCCGGCCAAGGCCGTGAACGTGGACTGCACCGATTACTGGGCACTGTTGACCGACACAGCGCATCCTGAGGTCGCCTCTGCCGACGAACCCGGCGGCATCGTCGGCGCGCAAAGCCATTCCTGGTATTTCGGCAATGCCGTGTTCACGCGCGATGTATTCAGCACCGTCATCGGCATCGAGGACGGCGTGGTGCCGACGCGGGACGTAAACCCGGACGGCGGGTCTCGCCTGATCCGCGCCTGATGCCTGTTTCCCTTTCCCCCGCAACAGGTTACAATGCGCGGCTTCCAATCACCGCCGCATACTGGTTACCGACATGAAAGTCCTGTCCTCGCTCAAATCCGCCAAAGCTCGCCACCGCGATTGCAAGATCGTGCGCCGCCGCGGCAAGGTCTTCGTGATCTGCAAGAGCAACCCGCGTTTCAAGGCGCGCCAGCGCTAATTCGCGGCAGCGCTTTGCCTCGAGGCCGCCGCGTGCGGCCTTTTGCGTTTCCGGCGCCTTGCGCCGTGCTGCCGCGTTATGTGAGCTTTGTCGCCCAAGTCGTGGATTTGCATGGCGGAATCTGCTACAAAAGCGCCAATCTGCGGCCATCGCCGCGCGCATGAGGAGTCGGCCATGAAACACCGTGTTCTCGGTATCATCTGTGGCGCGGCTGTGGCCGCCTTCGCGGCCGGCATTCCGGCGCACGCCGAAACCCTGTTGATGAAGCGCGTCCGCGAAGAGCGCGGCATGAATGCGCCGCATCGCGGGATGACCATGAACCAGGTCGAACACCGGTTCGGCGCGCCGCAAAGCAAGCTTTCCCCCGCCGGCGGCGATGCGCCGAAGCACCCGGTGATCAATCGCTGGGAATACCCGAACTACATTGTCTATTTCGAGCGCAATATCGTCATCGACAGCGTGGCAGTGCACGCGTCGTCGGGCGAGCTCGGACCCAAGTCCCAGTAAGCGATGACTTCCGCTGCATTTCGACTTCCTGCGGAATGGGAGCCGCAGGCGGGCGTGCTGCTCTCATGGCCGCATGCGCAAACCGATTGGGCAGAACGGCTGGAGAGCGTCGAGGCTACATTCGCCACCCTCGCCTGTGCCATCGCGCGCCATGAGCCAGTCCTGATTTGCGTCGCCGATCCTGTGGTGCGCGGTCGCGCGGGGCAGCTTTTGGCCGACGCCGGTGCGGATGCGAAGCGTTGCCGCTTCGTGGAAATCGAATACGACGATACCTGGCTGCGCGATTCCGGGCCGATCACGCTGCGCGGAGCGGATGAATTCCGTTTGATGGATTTTCGCTTCACCGGTTGGGGCGGAAAGTTTCAGGCCAGCCGCGACGATCGCCTGATCGAGGGACTCGCCGCGCGCGAGATTTTCCGCAACGCCGACCATCGCCGCGTGGATTGGGCGCTGGAAGGCGGCGCGATCGAATCCGACGGTGCCGGCACGATCCTCACGACCTGGCGCTGCCTGCACCAGCGCCATCCCGAGCAAAGCCGCGAACAAATGAGCCGCATCCTGCGCGAGCAACTTGGTGCGCAGCGTGTTCTTTGGCTGGAGCGCGGTTATCTGCAAGGCGACGACACCGACGCGCACATCGACACCCTCGCCCGTTTCGCGGCGGATGACGCCATCGTGTTCCAGGCCTGCGGCGATCCCACCGATCCACACTTTGACGAGCTGGCCGCGATGCGCGCGGAACTCGCCGCGCTGCGCACGGCGGATGGCCAACCGTATCGCCTGCACGCCCTGCCCTGGGCCAAACCCATCTTCGACGACGGCCGACGTCTCGCCGCGTCGTACGCGAATTACCTCATCGTCAACGGCGCCGTGCTGGTTCCTGCGTATGGCGACCCTGCGGATGAGAAAGCCATGCGCGTCATCGCGGATGCGCATCCCGGGCGTGCCGTGATTGCGGTACCCTGCCGGTCGCTGATCTGGCAAAACGGCAGCCTGCATTGCCTGACCATGCAGTTGCCCGCGGGAGTCCTGGCATGAACAAGATCTTGCGCGTCGCGCTATTGCAGGAGCGCGACCGCGGCAGCGTTACCGCGAACCTGGATGCGATCGAAGCCGGACTGCGCAAGGCTGCCGAGTCTGGGGCCGAACTCGTGCTGCTGCAGGAACTGCACAACGGTCCGTATTTCTGCCAGCATGAAAGCACGGCCGAATTCGACCGCGCCGAACCGATTCCTGGACCGAGCACGGCGCGCATCGGCGCGCTCGCCGCCGAACTCAAGCTCGTCGTCGTCGCCTCCCTGTTCGAGCGCCGCGCCGCCGGCCTTTACCACAATACCGCCGTCGTCTTCGACCGGACGAAGAATATTTGTGGAAAATACCGCAAAATGCACATTCCCGACGATCCGGCATTCTACGAGAAGTTCTACTTCACGCCGGGCGACCTCGGCTTCGAGCCGGTGCAGACCTCGGTCGGCAAGCTCGGCGTGCTGGTGTGCTGGGACCAGTGGTATCCGGAAGCCGCGCGCCTGATGGCGCTGGCGGGTGCGGATTTGCTGCTCTACCCCACTGCGATTGGTTGGGATCCTGCCGACGACACAGCGGAAAAGTCGCGCCAGCGCGACGCGTGGATCACGGTCCAACGCGGTCACGCCGTGGCGAATGGCCTGCCGTTGCTTGCCTGCAATCGCACGGGTCACGAGCCTGCGCCAACGAGTTCAATTGAATCCGCCGCTCGCGGCATCGATTTCTGGGGATCGAGTTTCGCCGCCGGTCCGCAGGGCGAAATGCTTGCGCAAGCCTCGACGGAAAACCCCGAGTTGTTGATCGCCGATATTGACCTCACGCGCAGCGAGACTGTGCGTCGCATCTGGCCGTTCCTGCGTGACCGCCGCATCGATGCGTATGGCGACTTGCAGAAACGTTTTCGTGACTGACATGGACACACGGGCGACCGAGCCGGCGCTCGCCGGGCAGCCGCACGCGCGCGTGACGCGCGACGGCGTCGAATACACTTTGCTTGGCACTGCGCACGTCTCGCGCGCGAGCGTGGACGCGGTGCGCGTAGCCATCGAAAGCGGAAATTACGACGCCGTGGCCGTGGAGCTGTGCGAGTCGCGTTACAAGGCGATGCACGATCCGGAAGCCTGGCGCAATCTGGATCTGTGGCGTGTGATCCGCGACGGCAAAGCCGGCATGGTTGCGGCGAATCTCGCTCTATCCGCCTATCAACGCCGTCTCGCCGAGCAGTTCGGCATCGAGCCCGGCGCCGAACTCAAGGCCGCGGTGGATCTGGCCGACCAACGCAAACTGCCGCTATGGCTGATCGATCGTGAAATCAGCATCACGCTCAAGCGTGCTTACCACAGCGTGCGCTGGCGCGATCGCCTCGGCATCGTCAGCGGACTCGCCGCGAGCCTGTTCGAGCGCAGCGAAGTCAGCGAGGAAGACATCGAGCAGCTCAAGCAGGGCGACATGCTGCAAAGTGCGTTCAGCGAATTCGCCGCACAATCCGAACCGCTCTACCGCAGCCTGATCGGCGAACGCGACGCGTTCATGGCCGCGCGCCTGCGCGAGGAGACCGGCATGCACCCGGCACGGCGCGTTCTCGCCGTGGTCGGCGCGGGACATCTTGCCGGAATCGAACGCGAACTCGGCGCGCAGGCCGCATCGCCCGACGCGATCCTGACCCCGCTCAACGTGGCGCCAACCGGTTCGCGCTGGCCGAAATGGCTGGGACTCGGTGTGCTGATCGTCATCGCCGCCGCGATAGGTTTCGCCTTCAGCCGCGGAACCGGCCACGGCGCGCAGGCGTTGCAGGACTGGATCGTCTTCACCGCGGCGGGATGCGCACTCGGTGCCCTGGCCGGCGGCGGGCATCCCTTGAGCGTACTCGCCGCAGCGATCTCAGGCCCACTGAAACCCTTCCGCCCATTCGCGCCATCCGGTGCCTTCAGCGCCGGCATGGAAATGTGGCTGCGCAAGCCGCGCGTCGCCGATTTCGAATCGCTGCGCGACGACGTCACGCACTGGACCGGCTGGTGGAAGAACCGCGTCTCGCGCACCCTGCTCGTCTTCATGCTTACCAACATCGGCATGATGATCGGCGAGTGGACGGCTGGAATCCGGATTTTGCACCGGATCCTGTAATTACGCCCCAGGTTTCAACGCACCCAGCCGCGGGAAAGCCCGCGCGCGCGCGTCACGCAGCACGCGCCGTGTGGCCAGGCGTGCGTCGTCGAGCAGCGCGTAGATGACCGGCAGCGCGGCGAGCGTG
>DATIOA010000074.1:0-4698 GCA_035473575.1 Rudaea sp.
GCGTGCCGAACTGCTGCGCCCACCAGCCGGTCAGCGCCTGCGACTGGTCACGACCCGTGAAGAACGCCAACTCGTCCGGATTGCGCGCGCGGATGTCGCCGAGCCACTTGGTCGCCAGCGCCAGCGCCTCGTCCCATTCGATCTCGCGGAATTCGCCCGCACCGCGCTCGCCGGTGCGCAGCAGCGGCTTGCGCAATCGTGCCGGCGAATAGTGCTGCATGATCCCGGCCGAGCCCTTGGCGCAGAGCACGCCCTTGTTGACCGGATGCGCGGGATTGCCCTGGATGTAGCGCACACGGCCGTCTTTCAGGTGCACTTTGATGCCGCAGCGGCAGGCGCACATGTAGCACGTGGTCGTCTTGACCTCGTCGCCCACCGGCTCGTTGAGTTTCAGGTTCGCGTGCGGCATGCGCGCATGATAACGGAAGCGCCGCGCGACACCGCGCATGCCGTACCATAAGGATATGGACAGATACGAGCGCATCCTCACCCTGCACCGGATTTTGAAATCCTCGCGCTACCCGGTGCCGCTGGCGAAGATCATCGACGAGCTGGGCTGCTCGCGCGCAACCGCGTATCGCGACATCGCCTTCCTGCGCGATGCGCTGGGAGCGCCGATCGACAGCGAGGGCGACGAGGCCGCGTTTCACTATGCCGTCGACGAGGCCGAGCGCTTCGAGCTGCCGGGATTGTGGCTGACCAGCGAGGAATTGCAGGCCCTGCTCGCGCTCAACGAACTCGTCGGCCGTACCGGGCCGGGCATACTTGCGAGCACGCTCGCGCCGTTCCGCAAACGCATCGATGGCCTGCTGTCGAATCGGACGGACGGCAAACAGTTTCCCATCGAGCGCATCCGCGTGATCGGCTCGGGCACGCGGCGCGTGGACGAGGCCACGTTCCGCCACGTCGCCGGTGCCGTGCTTGGACGCCGACGCCTGAAGTTCGACTACCGCGCGCGCTCGACGAACGAGGCGACCACGCGCACGGTTTCGCCGCAGCGCCTGACCCACTACCGCGACAACTGGTATCTGGATGCCTGGGATCACGACCGCGACGCGCTGCGCAGCTTCGCGCTCGACCGCATGGGCCGCGCCAGCGTGCTCGAAGAAGCGGCACAGGATCGTGGCGAGGCGGAATTGAACGCGCACCTGGCATCCAGCTACGGGATTTTTTCCGGCGCGCCCAAGGCCACCGCGACGATCCGTTTTTCCGCGCACGCCGCACGCTGGGTCGCCGACGAGCACTGGCATTCGCAGCAGCAGGGCACGCGCCTGCCCGACGGGCGTTACGAGCTGAAGGTGCCGTATTCGAATTCGCGCGAGCTGCTGATGGATGTGCTGCGCTACGGCCCGGATGCGGAAGTCGTTGCGCCGGTCAGCTTGCGCGAGGAAATGAAGATCATGCTCGGACTGGCGCTGGGGGCGTACAAATGAACGCGAACGCGAAAACCGTCTCGCTCGTGCTCGGCTCCGGCGGCGCGCGCGGCTATGCGCACATCGGCGCGATCGAGGAATTGCGCGCGCAGGGTTTCGACATCCGCAGCGTCGCCGGCGCCTCGATGGGTGCGCTGATCGGCGGCATCTACGCGGCGGGCAAGCTCGACGACTACCGCGACTGGGCGCGCACCTTGCAGAAATTCGACGTGCTGCGCCTGCTCGACTGGACGTTTCGCGGCGGCCTGATCAAGGGCGATCGCATCATCGGCCGGCTCAAGGAATTGATCGGCGAGGTCCGGATCGAGGACTTGCCGATTCCCTACACCGCGGTCGCGGTGGACATCCTCGCCCAGCGCGAGGTGTGGTTCACGCACGGACCCTTGTTCGACGCGATCCGCGCCTCGATCGCGATTCCGACCGTGTTCCGCCCGCATCATTACGAGGGCCGCGTGCTGGTCGACGGCGGCCTGCTCAATCCGGTGCCGATCACGCCGACCCTGCGCGACCTCACCGACTGCACGATCGCCGTGGACCTCAACGCCGCGCCGGACGATGCGGATTCCGCGCCGGCGCCCGACGTGAACACCGATCCGGGCCTGCTGGAAACCTTTGCGCGTTCGCTGGATGCGATACAGGCCACGCTCACGCGCTTCAAGCTCGCCGCGCAGCCGCCGGACCTGGTCGTGCAGATTCCGCGCAATGCCGGCGCCTTCTACGAATTCCACCGCGCCGCGGACCTGATCGAACTCGGTCGCGAGCGCACGCGCGCAGCGCTCGCGCAATGGCGCGGGCACCTCGGTGCGAGTGCGGAAGGTGCGCCGGAGGTTTCCTGAGCAAGGCCGGCTTGCGTCGGCCTGTTTTTTTATCGCTTCATCGCGTTGAAGAACTCATCGTTCGACTTGGTGTTCTTCATCTTGTCGAGCATGAATTCGATGGCCGCCAGCTCGTCCATCGGATGCAGCAGTTTGCGCAGGATCCAGATTTTCTGCAGCAGGTCCGGCTCGATCAGCAGTTCTTCACGGCGCGTGCCGGAGCGGTTGATGTTGATCGCGGGGTAGACGCGCTTTTCCGCGATGCGTCGATCCAGGTGCACTTCCATGTTGCCGGTGCCCTTGAATTCCTCGTAGATCACCTCGTCCATCTTCGAGCCGGTTTCCACCAGCGCGGTGGCGAGGATCGTGAGCGAACCGCCTTCCTCGACGTTGCGTGCGGCGCCGAAGAAGCGCTTCGGGCGTTGCAGCGCGTTCGCGTCGACGCCGCCGGTAAGCACCTTGCCGCTTGAGGGCACGACGGTGTTGTAGGCGCGGGCGAGGCGCGTGATCGAGTCGAGCAGGATGACCACGTCCTTCTTGTGTTCGACCAGGCGTTTGGCACGCTCGATCACCATCTCGGCGACCTGCACGTGACGCACGGCCGGTTCGTCGAACGTGGACGAGATCACCTCGGCGCGCACGCTGCGCTGCATTTCGGTGACTTCTTCCGGGCGCTCGTCGATCAGCAGGATGATCAGGTGCGCTTCCGGATAATTCTGCACGATCGCCTGGGCGACGTTCTGCAGCATCATGGTCTTGCCGGCCTTGGGCTGGCTGACGATCATGCCGCGCTGGCCGCAGCCAACCGGCGCGATCAGGTCCAGGATGCGGCCGGTGATGTCTTCGGTGGAACCATTGCCGCGTTCCAGATGGAACATCCTGCGCGGGAACAGTGGCGTGAGGTTTTCGAACAGCACCTTGTTCTTGGACGCTTCCGGCGGCTCGCCGTTGATCGTGTCCACGCGCAGCAGGGCGAAGTAACGCTCGCCTTCCTTCGGATGGCGCACGCGTCCGGCGATGTGGTCGCCGGTGCGCAGGTTGAAGCGGCGGATTTGCGAGGGCGAAACGTAGATATCGTCCGGACCGGCGAGGTACGACTCGTCCGGGCCGCGCAGGAAACCGAAGCCGTCCTGCAGGATCTCGAGCACGCCTTCGACGCTGACGCTGCCACCGGCGCGGGCGTGGGCCTTGAGGATCAGGAACACGATGTCCTGCTTGCGCGCGCGCGCGACGCCTTCCTGGATGCCGAGTTCCTCGGCCATCTTCAGCAACAGGTGCGCCGGCTTGCGCTTGAGCTCGTTGAGGTCGATCAGCGGGCCGTCGCCTCCGCCGTTCTTGGACTCGTCGTATTCCTCGTCCTGCGGCAGCTGGGAACGTTGCGGGTTATTGCCGCGATCGCCGCGGTTGCGGTCGCGCCCGCGGTTGCGGCCGTGGCGCCCTTGGGGACGGGCGCCGCCCTGGCGCTCGCCGCCGCCGGCGTTCTCGCCGCCGGATTCGCCGGCGGCTGAAGGCGTCGCCGCGTTGTCGGCAGATGGGGTTTCGCGCGGCGCGGATTCGGCACGCGCATCGCTGGAACGGCTTTCGCCGGGGTCTTTGTTTTCGGATTCGGACACGGAGTTGCCTCGTGGGGCGCCGCAGGAAACGGACTGGGAATGAAGAATCGGGGGAAGGGCGGGCCGGACGAACGTCCGGCAGGCCAGACTAACTTAACACCAAGCCCTTGCAACTGCCAAGGGCCGGGGTGGCTATATTTTTAGCTTTTTTTGCGAATTACACAAGTGTTCGTCGATCAACCGGCCAGTTGGGCATTGTCGGCCGCACCGATCGTCTTGTCGATCAGTTGGGTCAACTGCGTCTTGCTCACCGCCCCGATCTGCGTCGCCTCGACCTTGCCGTCCTTGAAGATCATCAGGGTCGGGATGCCGCGCACACTGTACTTGCTCGGCGTCTTCTGGTTGTGGTCGATGTTGATCTTGGCGACCTTGAGCTTGCCGGCGTAGTTTTTCGCGACATCGTCGAGAATCGGCGCGATCATCTTGCACGGCCCGCACCATTCGGCCCAGAAATCCACCAGCACGGGTTCGCTGGACTTGAGCACCTGCTCGTCGAATTGGTCGTCGCTGATGTGGGCAATGTCTGCGCTCACGGGGTTCTCCGGGTTCGGGTTGAAAGATTGCGGCGGCTTTGCGGCCGAGCTTGGGTTATACTTGTCGGCTTGCGCAGCTTCTTCGCGCACTGTACCAGCCGGTGGGTGCTTCATTTGACCGCAACCGGCGGTTTCGATCAAGTTGGGCCAGTGGCCCCCCAAATCAAGCCGGACCAAATCCCGGCCATACCCCGTGTCCGAATTACAAGCCCTCACTGATACCTTCTTCGACAGCTTCGAGCTGCACCCGAGCCTGCTTTCCGGCCTGCATGCTTCGGGTTTCACCCGCTGCACGCCGATCCAG
>DATIOA010000075.1:0-19886 GCA_035473575.1 Rudaea sp.
CCCGCGTCGAGGCGGGTTTCATTGTCTGCAAATGGCTGATTTGCAGTGAATGGGTGGTGGCTAGAGGCGGGATCGAACCGCCGACCTCAGCATTATGAGTGCCGCGCTCTAACCGTCTGAGCTACCTAGCCGAAGGGGGCGGATTATACACGCGACCCGGGCATTATGAGTGACGTGCTCTAACCGGCTGAGCTACATAGCCTTGGGCCGTGTAGTTTAGCGGCGCGGGGCGGCGGGCAAATGGCGGCGGTTGCCGGGCGTGGCGCGGCGTGGAAGAATCCGGCCATGCATTTTGGAGTTTCCGCGTGATCGATCCGGATGGCTATCGTCCGAACGTCGGCATCATCCTGGTGCGCGACGACGGCTCGGTGTTCTGGGCGCGGCGCGCGTACCGGGACGGCTGGCAGTTCCCGCAGGGCGGCATGAACACGGACGAGACGCCGCTGGAAGCGATGTACCGCGAACTGGAAGAAGAAACCGGATTGCGCCCGGAGCACGTGCAGGTGCTCGGCGCGACGCCCGGCTGGCTGCGCTATCGCCTGCCGCACAAATACCTGCGGCACAAGGAAAAGCCCATGTGCATCGGGCAGAAGCAGGTGTGGTTTCTGCTGCGCTTCGTCGGTGAGGAAGCGCATGTGCGTCTGGACGGCACCGATTCGCCGGAGTTCGATTTGTGGCGTTGGGTGGATTTCTGGTATCCACTGACCCACGTCGTGCCGTTCAAGCGCGACGTGTACGAACGCGCCCTGCGTCATCTGGCGCCGCTCGCCGAAGCGTTGCGCAGCGGCGTGAAACTGGACACGGTTTCCGGCTAAGCCGTGCTCTTTGCGAGCAGCGTCTGCAGTTCCGCATGCACGCGCGCGAACGTGCGCGCCAGTTCCGCGACCAGCGTCGGCGCCTCGTTGCCCAGATCGCCGGCGCGCGCGCCGTGCTCCAGGCGCTTTGCCAGTTCCGACAAACCCAGTGCACCGAGGTTCGCGCTGGTGGATTTGAGCGAATGCGCCGGCGCGATCAGGCCCTGGTTGTCGGCGCTGCTGGCAGCTTTCTCGAGCAGCGCGATCGACTTGGGCGTGTCTTCCAGGTACATGCGCACGAGATCGGTGAATTCATCACCCATCACTTCGAGCAGATCGCGCACGACGTCCGCATCGAGCGCAGTACCCGGCGGCGCGGCAACCGCCGGGATCGGCGGCGCCTGCGCGACGAAGGCGGGCGCTGAAGAGGGCCGCGCGGGCGCGGTAGCGATCGCAGCAGGCGCAGCGTTTGGCGTGCGCGAGGTCGCGCCGGCCGGAATCCAGCGCCGCAGGGTCTGTTCAAGCAGGGCGCGGTTGAGCGGCTTGGACAGGTAGTCGTCCATGCCCGCACGCAGGCATTTTTCACGGTCGCCGGCCATGGCATTCGCGGTCATCGCGATCACGGGCATATGCCGCGCGGACTTGGTCGTCTCGTTCTGGCGCAAGATGCGTACGGCCGTATAGCCGTCCATTACCGGCATCTGGCAATCGAGCAAAACGACATCGAACGCAGCGCGCTCGAGTTGATCCAGCGCTTCCTTGCCGTTTTCCGCGACCGCGAAACTCAGGCCGAGCAGGGTGAGCAGGCGCTGCGCGACCTGGCGGTTGACGGGGTTGTCTTCGACCAGAAGCGCATGCCCGGCCAGCGCTTGCACGGCGGCGGCAGGCGCGGCCTCGATCTGCACCAGCGGTGCGGCTTCCTCGCGCGAGGATGCGAATTTTTCCGCAGCTTCACTGGCACCGAGCAGCTTGAGCAGGGCGGCGCGTTGTTCGCCTTCGCCGGCGTCGCGTGCGACCGTGACGGCGCGCGCCTCGTTCGCCCATTCCGCGGGCACGGGCTCCGCGCCGGTCAACAGCGCGCAGTGCACGCGATTGAGCGACGGTTCGCGCAGCACATTGCGCAACAGGCCGGCGGCGGCGGTGGCCGGGATCGCCGCGCTGTCCACGATCAACAAGTCATAGGCCCAGGATTCGCCCATGTTCGCCGCCGAGCGCAGCTTGCCGAGCGCGTCCGGCGCGGCCGCGGTCTGCTGGAACGTCACGCCCCATGCCGCCATCTGGCTGCTCAACCGGCGCATCAGCGCGGCATCGGCGCCCAACACCAGCGCGCGTGCGCCGTGCAGGTCGCGGCGCACGCCGGCGACGTCGCCGAGCGCCTTGGCCAGCGGCACGCTGAACCAGAACATCGAACCCTTGCCGGGTTCGGAACGCACGCCGATCTTGCCGTGCATCAGGTCGACGATGCGCTTGCAGATGACCAGGCCAAGGCCGGTGCCGCCGTGGATGCGCGTGGTCGAGGCATCGGCCTGCGAGAACGGCTGGAACAGTTTTGCCGCGGCATCGGGGGCGATGCCCACGCCGGTATCCTTGACCGCGAACAGGATTTCGTGATGCGTGCGCGTCTCGCCGCGCTTGCTGACATGGATCTGCACCGAGCCGCGCGCGGTGAACTTGATTGCGTTGCTGACCAGGTTGGTGAGCACCTGGCGCAGGCGTGTGGGATCGCCACGCAGCGCGAGGCGCACGCCGGGTTCGATCGCGACGCTGAGGGCCAGGCCCTTGGCCTCGCCCGATTTCGCCAATAGCCGCTGCACCGCATCGAGCAGCTCGCGCAGGTTCAGGCCCACGTTTTCCAGTTCGAGCTTGTTCGCCTCGATCTTGGAATAGTCGAGGATGTCGTCGACGATGCGCAGCAGTTCGCGCGCCGACTTGTACGCGGTTTGCAGGTAATCGCGCTGATCCGCGCCGAGTGGGGTCGAGAGCAGGATGTCGAGCAACGGGATGATGCCGTTGAGCGGCGTACGGATTTCGTGGCTCATCGTGGCCAGGAATTCGCTCTTGGCCATCATCGCGCTTTCCGCGGCTTGCTTTGCCTGCATCAACTCGGCCTGCACGCTGCGCAATTTCTCCAGTTCCGCGCGCAGGTCCGAATCGGCCGTCGCCGCAGCGGAAACGGGGCGTTTTGCGCTGAATGCCGTCGCCGGCGCGGGCGGCGCCGGCATTTCCACGTCATCGGGCTGTGCATACACATGCCAGCCAAGCCAGCCGCCGAGCGCGGCGGCGAGCAGGAGCGGTGCGATCCACAAGGCTTGTACGGGCGGCAGCGCGAACGGCGCGCCGAGGGCGAGGACGACGACGATCGCAAGGCTCGCGCGCACGATCCACGGCGCCGCCGGGCGCAGGCGCTGCAGGATTGTGCCGCGCGCGTCAGGCGGTGGCGGCATGGAAGTCGAAGCTCATGTCCTGGCCGGCCTGCTGGATGAAATCGCCCTGCAAGTAATCGACGCCGATGGTCCACAGCAGCGAGGCCGTCTGCGCGTCCTCGATCAGCGGTGCGATCACGCGGCGGCCGCCTTCGTGCGCGCGTGTCACGATCTGGCGCAGTTCCTCGCGCAGCGCCGGGTCGCGCAGCGCCGTGCCGCTGTAGCGCTGCGCGAGTTTCAGGTAATTGGCCGGCAGGTGCTGCAGCAATTGCAACGAGCCGGGATTCGCATCGACGGCGGCCAGCGAGACGCCGACGCCCAGCGCACGCAGCGCGGTCGCGAACGTGGTCGCTTCGCGCACGTGCGCGATGACTTCGGGCAGGCGGAATTCGAGTACGAGGCGCTCGCCGGGCAGGCGTCGCGTCTCCAGCATCTGGCCGATCCACGCCGCACGTTGCGGGTCGCGCGCGGCTTCGATCGATTGGCCCGCGAACAGGGTGACCGGACGGCGCTGGCGCGCGCGCTCGGCGATCACCAGCAGGCAACGCGACACCACCCAGCGATCGATGTCGGCGGCGAGTCCCGCGCTTTCGGCCACTGGCAGGATTTCGGCCGCCGTGTGCAGTTTGCCGCCGTCGCCGCGCAGGCGCAGCAAGGCCTGGAACTGCTCGTCCTCGCCGCCCTGCAGGGCCACCATCGGCTGGAACAACAGCTGGAAATCCTCGGCCTTGAGCGCGGCCCGGATCAATTCCACCAACGCTTCACCGCCTGCGGCTGGCGCCGCGGGCGCCGTCCGGTAAACGCCGACGTGGCTGTTCGGGCGCGTGCGCGCTTCCACCAGCGCGCGTTCGGCCGCATTGAGCATGGCGCCGGCATCGCCGAGGCCTGCGCCGAACGCACAGATGCCGAAGCTCAAGCTGACCGCGAGCGACTTGCTTTCGTGTTCGAAGACCTCGCGCGTGGTGCGGTCGCGCAAATCCGTCGCCAAGCGGGCGAGCGCGTTCGTGTCGCCCTCGCACAACAGCACGAAACTGGTGTCGCCGTAACGCGCGGCCAGGTCGCGATTGCCGATGTGCGCGGCGAGGAAAGCGCCGACCTGGTTGAACAGTGCGTCGAAACTGGTCAGGCCGACGCGTTCGCGGATGCCGCCGGCGCCATCGAGCTCGATGTAGATCAAGCCGCCGTCGGCCTCGTCGCCGGCGAGCAGCGCGTTGAGCCGGTCGAGCACATGGGCGCGCTGGTACAGGCCGGTCACCGGGTCGCGCGGATTGCTCGCCTGTGCGCGGCGGCCGAGCGTGCGCGCGCGGCGCACGCGGTTCGTCACCGCCGAGATCAGGTGCTTGGGCCGGATCGGCTTGGACAGGAAATCGTCGCCGCCGGCATTGAGCGCCTCGAAATGTTTTTCCTCGTCGTGTTCGCCCGAGAGGAACACGATCGGCGTGTTGATGAACGCTTCGCGCTCGCGGATGATCGCGGTGAGTTCCATGCCCGAACAGTTCGGCATGTACAGGTCCATCAGGATTAGTTCCGGCTTGAAGCCGTCGAGCTGGTCGAGTGCGGCGAGCGGATCGGTCGCCGCCAGCGTGTGCATGCCGGCCTTGCGCAGGATGGATTCGGCGAACATCGCCTGCGAGCGGTCGTCCTCGACGATCAACACACGGAACGGATCGGCCGTATCCGCATCCACCAACTCGGCGATGCGGCCCATCACGTCGCCCGACTGCGCCGGCAGCGGAATGAAGCTGTCCGCGCCGGCACGCATCGCGCGCAGGCGCACGGGCAATTCGGCGGAATCGGAAAACGCGAGCAGGGCAAGGCGCCGGCCCAGCCGCATGCGCGCGGCCTTGACCATGTCGCCAACGGACTCGAGCGCGTCCTGGAATGGCGCATCGATGACGACGAGATGCGGCGCGAACACCGCAAGCACTTCCTTGAGTTCGTCGACGCGGTCGAGCAGGGTCAGTTCGTAACCGGCCGCTTCGATCTTCTGGTCGATCTCGCAGGCCAGCGGATTGCCGTCGCTCAGATGAAACACCTTGCGCTGTTCGGTCGCCGCTGCGGTAGCGGTGGGTTCGGTGGGCGCCGGCGGGCGCGTGGCTGGGGCGGGCGTCGGTTTGAGCGCCGGGACAACCGCCGGTTGGGTCGCCGGCGCAGCCGACATCGGCGGCTTTTGCACGGGCGTTGCGATCGGCGCCGCAGCGGGTTTCGCCGCGGTCGTTGCAGCCGGCCGCGCGGGTGTCGGGCCGAAGCGTTTCCAGTATTCCGGCGGCGGTGTCACCTGCAGCGGATAACTGCCGGCGCGTGCGGGCGCCACGGTCAGTTGCGCGGCCTGGGTCACCGCCGGTTCGATGTGGCGTTCCTCGTGCTGGGCGATCAGCAGGTCCAGCCCGGCCAGTTGCATCGTGAACGCTTCGGTCTGCGCAACGTCCGGGATCGCCACGTTCTGCACGAATGGGGCGAGGAAGCTTTCCATCGCGAACAGGCGTTCGCCGATGTCGAGCAGGCCATAGCGGCCGCAGGCGCCGGCGAGCGTCTGCAACTCGCGGAACAGGATCGACAGCGCGTTGATGTCCCAACCCTGGGTGCACAGGCGCAGGCCGCGCTTGCGCAAGGTTTCCAGGCGCTTGGGCAAGTGGCGTATGAAAGCCAGCCTAAGCTCCGCCGCCTGCTGGGTGTCGTCTTGCTTGAGCATTGATTCCGCCGTTTGTCCGCACTATACCGTTTCGGCCGCGCCCTATAAACCGGGTGGAATGGCGGAAAACCGCGCCGGATCAAAGCGGTTCGGTCAGCCCGGCTTGACCACGGCGAGTACGACGATGGCAATCAGCAACAGGGCGGGGACTTCGTTGAAAATACGCAGCCAGCGCGAGGAATGCGCACAGGCGTCGGCGGCAAACTGGTTCTTCAGCCGCACCAGATAGAAATGGTAGGCGACAAGACCCAGCACCAGGGTCAGTTTCGCGTGCAGCCAGGGTTGCTTGAGGAAGGCCGGCGCCAACGCCAGCGTGGCGATGCCAGACACGATCGCGAGCGTGCCGCCGATATGGGTGATGCCGAGCAGGCGCCGTTCCATGATCTTCAATTGCGCACGCACCGCCGCGTCGGCGGACTCGGCGTGGTAGACGAACAGGCGCGGCAGGTAGAACAGGCCGGCGAACCAGGTCACGACGAAGACCACATGCAAGGCCTTGATCCAGAGGTAGGGCATGGCGGATTCCCAAAGTGGGCGACAGGCATGATTGTCGCACGCTGCCGATTCCGTGACCCATGCGCTTGACGCCCGCGCGCGGCGGCGGCTATAACGCTTGGCTCCGCCGGCCACGCGCCGCTCCCGCACGATTGCCCATGGCCAAGGTTCTGCCACCGCCCATCCTCGTGGTGCGCACGCAGCGTCCCGCGCGACGCTGGCGTTGGGCGTTCGCTGTCGTGTTGTTGTGGCTGGTTTCGCTCGCCGGTGCCATGGTGCTGCAACATTGGTTTGTCGGTGTCGGCGAACACCTGAGTGCCGCGCACGCGCAAAAGGATCACGACGCCCAACTGCAAACGATCGCGATCGCCGAACGCGCCGAGCAGGTATCGCGCGCGGCGAACGCCGATTTGCAACAGAGCCTGCGCGACCGCCAGGAGGAAATCGCCGGCCTGCGCGCGGACCTCGCGTTCTACAGCAAGCTCACCGACGGCCGCAGCAAGCCGGAAGGTTTGGCCGTGCACGGCGTGCGCATGGCCGCCGGCGCCGCGCCGGGCGTCTACAACTTCACGGTGACGCTGACGCAGACGCTCAAGTCCGGTCAGGTCGCCAGTGGCCGCATCAAGCTGTCCGTCGACGGCATTCGCGCCGGCAAGCTGGCGACGTTGGCATGGGCGGACCTCGCGCCGAACCAGGAGGCGTCCGGACTGCCGTTTTCGTTCAAGTACTTCCAGCAAGTGGCCGGGACCGTGATGGTGCCCGCCGGATTCACCCCCAACCGGGTCCATGTCGAGGCCGATGCCGGCGGCGACATGGGCCGCGCCGACCAGGATTTCTCCTGGTCCGACGCGCTTGCCGATCAGGAGCCCGCCAATGTTCAGCAATAACCGCAAATCCGTGAGTGCGCCCACCGACACCACGACGCTGATCGCGTCGGGCACCGCGATCAAGGGCGATATTGTGTTTTCCGGACGCCTGCACGTGGACGGCAAGGTCGAGGGCGCGATCCGCGGCGATGGCGCGCAGGCGATGCTGACGCTGTCCGAGCACGCCGTCGTCATCGGCGAGGTGCAGGCGCCGCACATCGTTGTCAACGGTGCGATCACCGGCGACGTCACCGCCTCCGAGCGCCTGGAGCTGGCCAGCAATGCGCGCGTGGAAGGCAACGTCTACTACAAGGTGCTGGAAATGTCCGCCGGCGCGCAGATCAACGGCAAGATAGTGCATCGCGCGGAGCCGCCCAAGCAACTTCCCAAACCTGAGGAAAAGGCATCTTCCTCTTGAATTTCGCCCGCCACGGCGCGATCTTGCACGCATGAACGAAACGCCGGACTACCAGTCGCTCGAAACCCCGCTCGTGTTCACCGACGCGGCCGCGCACAAGGTGCGCGAGCTGATCGCGGAAGAGAACAATCCAAACCTCAACTTGCGCGTGTACATTTCCGGTGGCGGCTGCTCCGGTTTCCAATACGGTTTCACCTTCGACGAGCAGCGCGCCGAGGACGACCTGGCCGTGGTCAAGGACGGCGTGACGCTTGTGGTCGATCCGCTCAGCCTGCAATACCTGATGGGAGCCGAAGTCGACTACACCGAGAACCTGCACGGCGCACAATTCGTGATCCGCAATCCGAACGCGAAGACGACGTGCGGGTGCGGGTCGTCGTTCGCCGTGTGAGGGATCGCGCATGATGTCGAGCGGGCGCAGCCGTGAAAATGCTTTTGCGGCGCTGGAACTCGACCGCGCCAGCGACCTGCGCGAAGACGAAAGCTGGCTCGCCGCGCACGCGCATTCCGCGCAGGCGCGCTTCCTGCTGCTCGATGCGGATGGCCGCGCGCTGTTGTCGGCCGATCGCCGGCGCTTGTTCGATGTCGGTCGCGATGATCGTGAACGCCTGGCGTCGGGCGAGCCGAGTTTTCTCGGCAGCGCTGGCGGCGTGGATCATTTCGCACTCGCGCTCGATGCCGAGGCGGCGGCGCGCGCCGCCGCGGAAACCGGCGGTGCGTTCGTGGATCTGCGCAGCGCCGGCGCCAGCCTTCCGGCCTTCGACGCGGGCCTGTTCTCCTATGCGCGCGGTCTCGCGCATTGGCAGCGGCGCACCCACTTCTGCCCGGCCTGTGCCGCGCCGCTGCGCCTGGAAGCCGGTGGCCATCGTGCCCGGTGTACGAATCCACAATGCGGCATCGAACAGTTCCCGCGCACCGATCCCGCGGTCATCATGATCGTCAGCGACGGCGCGCGCTGCCTGCTCGGACGCGGGCCGCAGTGGCCGGAGCGGCGGTTTTCCACGCTCGCCGGCTTCGTCGAACCGGGCGAGACGCTGGAAGACGCGGTGCGCCGCGAAGTGTTCGAGGAAGCCGGCGTGCGTGTGGGCGAGTGCGATTACCATTCGTCGCAGCCATGGCCGTTCCCGGCCTCGATCATGCTCGGTTTCACCGCGCAGGCCGAGGAGGCGACGATCACGCTGGGCGCGGAACTCGCCGAAGCGCGCTGGTTCGGCGCCGATGAACTGGTCGGCGGCATCCGCACCGGCACGCTCGGTATCTCCTCGCCATTGTCGGTGTCGTACCGGTTGATCGAGCACTGGCTGCGCGAAACCGCGGGTGTCGAGCTCGCGGACGTGGTGGCGTCATCGGCGAAGACGAAAGGGTAGAATCCGCGCATGGCGATCAAACTCGTTGCGATCCTGCTCGTCGCGTTCGTCTCGCACGTGCTGCCGGACCTGGCGCGGCTGCGCGATTATTCGTGGTGGCGTGCGTGGTTGCGTTGGCTCGGACCGCCCGCTCCCGGCGTCGCACTGGCCGTTGGCGTCGGCCTGCCGGTGCTGGCGTGCGCGCTCGCGCAGTACGCACTGCGCGCGCCGTGGTTCGGCCTGGTCGGGTTCGTGTTTGCCGTCATCGTGCTCTACTACTGCTGGGGCCCGCGCGATCTGGAGCGCGACGTCGAGGCTGTCGACAAGGCGCCGGACAGTGCGGCGCGTCTCGCCGCCGCGCAAGCACTGCGCCGTGACGGCGACGATTCCGAATTGCCGTTTGCCGCCGAAAATCTGGTTGCGGCGACGTTCGATTCGGCGCTCACGCGCTGGTTCGGCGTGCTGTTCTGGTTCGTCCTGCTCGGCCCCTGCGGTGCGCTGTTGTACCGCCTCGCACAACTTCTGGCCGCCGCGCCTGCCGTGGAAGATTCCGCGCTGGCGCGCAAGTTCGCCGCGCTGCTCGACTGGCTGCCCGCGCACCTGATGGCGCTGGCGCTGGCGCTGGCCTCGAATTTCGATGCCGTGTTCAGCGCCTGGCGCGACTACCACCGCGCGCATGCGCATGGCTACACGAACCTCGATCTCGGTTTTCTCGATGCCATCGGCCGTGCCAGCGTCATCGCCGACGTCGCTGCCGACGGTCAAGCCGACGCGCAAAGCCCGCTGGTCGCGCTCGACGACGCCATGGTGCTGGTGCGCCGCGTGCTGGTCATCTGGCTGACGCTGATGGCGCTGGTGGTGCTCGGCGGCTTTTTCTAGACTGCTTCTCCGCGCAATTCCCTGACTTTCGCTTCCAGCACGGCAGCGCTCGCTACCTGCGCCGGTATCGGGGCGCCGGCGACGAGTTCGATGCGCGACCAGAACCGGCGCGGCAGGCGCAGGCGACCGATTGCCGAGTCGCGGCGGCTGAAGATGCTGCCCCACAGCCCGCGCAGGGCGAGCGGCACCACCGGCACTGGCCGTGCGGCGAGGATGCGCTCCACGCCTGGCCGGAACGGCTGCATCGTGCCGTCGCGGGTGATGCCGCCCTCGGGAAAAATGCACACGATGTTGCCATCCGCCAGTTCCTTGTCCACCTCGGCGAACGCGCGTTCCATCAATGCGGCGTCTTCCTTCGCGCCCGCGATCGGAATCGCCTTGGCCGCCTTGAACACCCATTTCAGGAACGGGATGTCGAAGATCTTGTAATACATCACGAAGCGCACCGGCCGGCGCACGCAGCCCATGAGGATGAGCGGGTCCATGAGGCTGACGTGGTTGCACACGAGCAGTACCGGACCGTGTTCGGGAATGTTCTCCAGACCTTGCGTGCGGATGCGGTACAGGGTGTTGATCAGCACCCAGTCGATGAAGCGCAGCAGGAACTCCGGCACCAGCGTATAGATGTATACCGCGACTGCCGCATTCATCAGTGCGGTCGCGAGCAGCAGGCCGGGAATGCTCAGGTTGGCCTTGTTCAGCAGCAATGCCGAGACGATTGCGGCGACGACCATGAACAGCGCGTTCAGGATATTGTTCGCCGCGATCACGCGCGATACGCGCGCGGGATCGCTGCGCGACTGGATCAGCGCGAACAGCGGCACGATGAAGAAGCCCGAGAAAATCGCCATCAACACAAGGTCGATCAGGATGCGCCAGACATGCGGCATGGCGAGCATCTGCACGATCGACAGGTTCAACTCGCCGACGCTGCCCGGATGGGCGAAGTACAAATCGACGCCGAAGACGGTCATGCCGATCGAGCCGAACGGCACGAGGCCGATCTCGACCTTGTGCCCGGACAGCTTCTCGCACAGTACCGAGCCCAGGCCGATGCCGACGGAGAACACGGTCAGGATCAGCGTGTACACGCCGGGCCCGCCGCCGAGCACGACCTTGGTGTAATTCGGCAACTGGGTGAAATAGATCGAACCGTAGAACCAGAACCAGGACACGCCCAGGCACGACAGGAAGATCGAGCGGTCGGTGCGGATATAGGCGACGTTGCGCCAGGTTTCGCTGAACGGATTCCAGTTGATCTTCAGGCTTGGGTCCGGCGCCGGCGCGCGCGGCATGGCGAGTGCGCAAGCGAGGCCAATGATGGCGATGGCGATCGTGGCGCCGCCGACCAGCCACGGGCCCAGTCCCTCGATGCGGATCAGGCTGGTGCCAGCGATGGTGCCGAGCAGGATCGCGACGAATGTGGCCATCTCGATCAAGCCATTGCCGCCGGTCAGTTCACGCTGATCCAGCACCTGCGGCAACAGGCCGTACTTGAGCGGCCCGAACAGGGTCGAATGCACGCCCATCATGAACAGCATGGCGAGCAGCAGCGGGATGCTGTGCGCGTGGAAGCCGATGAAGGCGACGCACATGATGCCGATTTCCAGCACTTTCACCAGCTGCGCCAGGCGCGCCTTGTCGTACTTGTCCGAGAGCTGGCCGCTGGTCGCCGAGAACAGCAGGAACGGCAGGATGAACAAGCCCGCGGCAAGGTTGGTGTAGAAGTTCACGTCCTTGACCGTCAGCTGCGCAGTCAGGAATGCAACGAGGATGACCAGCGCGTTCTTGAACACGTTGTCGTTGAACGCGCCCAGCGCCTGGGTCAGGAAAAACGGCAGGAAACGCCGCTCGCGCAGCAAGCGAAATTGATTGTTGTCCGACATCGTTCCTCCCCGAGCCAAGATGAAGCGTAGCAAACCGGCGGCGTGCCGCGAACTGGCCCACGCCGCCGCGCCTCGTTACACTTTGCGCCCCTGTTCGTCTCGCGGCCAATCCGATGAAGCGTTTGCGTATCCTGATTTGCATCGCGCTGTGCGCGATTTCCATGGCCGGCTTCGCCGCTGCCGCCGACGATGCCCTGGTGCGCACCTTGCCCGTGCCGGACACCAGCAAGTTGTCGCCGGACCTGGCCAAACAGGTTGCCTCGGCACGCGCGGATTTCGACAAGGTGCGCGTCGGCCTGATCGGCGACGACCTCGCCCTGGCCTATGCCACCATCGGCGCGGTGTATTTCCGCGCAGGGCTGGACGATGTGGCCGACATCGCCTTCCATGACGCGCATCAACTCGCACCCAAGGATGCGCGCTGGTTGTATTTGCGCGGCGTGGTCGCGCAGGCGCGCAAGAGCAACGCCGACGCCCGTGCGGACTTCGAAGCGGCGCTGGCGCTGGACAAGGTCTACCTGCCGATCCGTTATCGGCTGTCCGACACCCTCATCGACATGGGCAACCTGGATGCGGCGCATGCGGTACTGGCCGGCGCATTGCCGGCGGGGGAAAAGCAGGCGACGCTGTTTGCCATGCTCGGGCGTCTGGAAATCCGCCAGAAAAACTACCCGGCGGCGATCGAACACTTGCAAAAGGCGCTCACGCTCGAACCGCAGGCGAATGCGCTGTACAAGGATCTCGCGGACGCCTACGCCGCGCAGGGCGACGCGGCGCAAGCCAAGGCGGCGCAGGCCAAGGCGGGCGCGGTGCCGCCAAATCTGGCCGATCCGCTGGTGGCGGGAATCTTCGCCGTGCCGGCCGCACCGGCCCTGCACGGCACGCCCCTGGAGCAGGCGGAGCAGCTGCTGGCGCGGCGCGATTTCAACCAGGCGCGCGACAAGGCCGCGGAAGCCGTCGAGGCGAACCCGAAGGATGCGCAAGCCTACGCCCTGATGGCGCGTCTGGACGGCCTCATGGGCAGACGCTATTTCGCCGACGACGAGGCGGCACAGGCGCTCAAATTGAGTCCCGATGGTGCCAACGCGAACCTCAGCCAGGGCATGGTCCACGAATTCGCCGGCGCGGCCGCCAAGGCATTGCCGTTTTACCAGCGCGCCGTGCGTGCCGATGCCGATCAGCCCGATGCGCGCCTGCTGCTGGGCAATGCGCTGATGCGGCAAGGCGACTATGTGCAGGCGGCCGAGCAATACCGGCAGCTCGTGCGCATCCTCGACGGCGATGCCGGCGCCGAAGCGCGCCTGGCCGCCGCGCAGGCCATGGCCGGGCAATGTCGCGACGCTTTGAACGAAATCAATCGGCGCCTGGTCAAGCGGGCGCAGGACGGCGACCTGATGCAGATATTCGTGCGCCTGGCCAGCACTTGTCCGGCCACCACCGCGGACGAACGCGGCATGGCGCTCGATTACGCACAGGCCCTGTACCGGCAGCGTCCGGATGCGGGCGACGCCGCCGCGCTCGCGCTGGCGCAGGCGGCGAACGGCAAGTTCGACGATGCGCAGAAATCGCAGGCCCAGGCGATCTACGAGGCGGCGCGCATGAACGACACCGCGCACGCGGCCATGTACCGCAAGACCATGCAGGATTTCGTCGCGAAGAAGGTGCCGTCACAGCCATGGCCGGCCGAGCACCCCAACGTGAATCCGCCTGCGCTGGAAACGCTCGCGGCGCCGCCGAAAAAATCCTGACGTTGCCAAGCCGCGCCGATTTCGTCAGCATTGGCGCATGGGTGGATGGCGCGAACGCTGGCGAAACTGGTGGCACAAGCCGCAGGCTGTGGCGGCGCCGGTCACCACTGGCGTGGTCTGGAAACTGCGCGTCGAGCGCGATCGCGCCGCGATCGGGCGCTTCAACGAGCGCATGGAAAAAACCCTGTTGCCGAGCGTGCCTGAAACGGCGTTGCGCGCCTTGCAGATATCCGTCGACGAGCTGCTCACCAATGTGCTGATGCACGCGCAGCAGGCCTCCGGCACGATCGACCTGCAACTGGCGCGTTCGCCCGGCGCGGTGGATGCGATCATCGAGTACCTCGCCGAACCCTTCGATCCGACCACCTGGCAGGCGCCGCCGGACGGCGACAGCATCGACACCGCGCGCATTGGCGGCCATGGCATTCCGCTGGTGCGCCACTTGATGGACGATTTCCGCTACGAACACGTGGACGGACGCAATATCCTGCATTTGCGCAAGAAATGTTGACGGTTGCCGGCAGTCGGCCCCATCATCCGCGCCGAATCTTGGCCAACTGACAGGGGCGTTCCCATGCGCAATGTATCGGCACTGATTGCAAGTCTCGTCCTGGGCGTCGCGGCAGTCCCCGCGCACGCGACTGTCACCGTGCTCAATCAATGGCATTTGGGCGAAGCCGATGCGGGCGCCAGCGCGGGTGGCGCGGGCGCGGCCGCCACCGTCGACAGCGTCGGCGGCTTCAACCTGAACAAGGTCGGTACACCGGCTTACGCAGCGGACGTGCCGGCAAATATCGGCAGCACATTGTCGATGGCGTTCAACGGCACCACCGACCAGTACCAGAACACCTCGGGGGTCGCCTCGACCCTGACCGACAACTTCGGTGTGGAAGCCTGGGTCAAGTGGAATGCCGGTACGCCCGGCTCCGTCTCGATCATTTACAACGGCAACAGCTCAACCAGCGGCTGGGGCATTTACCAGTACGGCATGAATTACGGGTTGCTCTACGGCGGGAATCTTGCCCAGTCCGTGACTCCGGTTTCGAACCAATGGACCGAACTGGCCCTGGTGCGCGACAACGGCACTACGACGTTCTACGTCAATGGCGTGGCCAGCTACACGACGACGACGGGCCCCAATGTGCCGGCCGGCGGCGTGGCTATTGGCGGCAATTCGCTGATTTCCGGAGCCGAGCTGTTCAACGGCAAGATCGACGAAGTGCGCATCTTCAGTTTCGCGCCCGGCGCGTTCGTTGTCGGCGATTTGAACCTGCCGCCACCACCGCCTGTGGTGCCGACGCCGGCGCTGACGTTGCGTTCGCTGGGCCTGTTGGCGCTGGGACTTTTCGGATTGGCCTGGCTCGGCCTGCGCCGCCGCGTCAGCGGCTGATCGCGCGCCAGCCGATGTCGCGCCGGCAGAACAGGCCGTCGGCCTTGATCTTGCGTACCGCTTCGTAGGCGCGCTGCTGCGCGCCGGCGAAGTCCGCGCCGAGCGCGCACACGGTCAAGACACGGCCGCCGGCGGTGACGATTTTGCCGTTTTGCGTCTTCGTGCCGGCGTGAAAGACTTTCACGTCCGTACCGAAGTCCGCATCGAGTCCTTCGATCGCATCGCCCAGGCGCACCTTGCCCGGATAGCCGTGCGCGGCGAGCACCACGCCGAGCGCCACGCGCTCGTCCCAGGAAATGCTCAATTTGTCGAGGCGTCCGTCGATGGCGGCCTCAATCATGTCCACCAGATCGGATTTCAGGCGCAGCAGGATCGGCTGCGTTTCCGGATCGCCCAGGCGCACGTTGAATTCGATCACGCGCGGCGCGCCGCGCTGGTCGATCATGAGGCCGGCATACAGGAAGCCGATGAACGGCGCGCCTTCGGCGGCCATGCCGGCCAGGGTCGGTTCGATGATCTCGCGCAGGATGCGGCGCTCGACGTCGGGCGTGACCACCGGCGCCGGCGAATACGCGCCCATGCCGCCGGTGTTGGGGCCGAGGTCGCGGTCGTCGCGGCGCTTGTGGTCCTGGCTGGTCGCCAGCGGCAGCGCGCGGCGGCCATCGCACAGCACGATGTAGCTGGCTTCCTCGCCGTCGAGGAATTCCTCGATCACCACGCGTGCGGAAGCTTCGCCGAGCGCGCGCGCGCCGAGCATGTCGTGCAGCGCCTGTTCGGCATCCGCCAGCGTGAGCGCCACCACCACGCCCTTGCCGGCAGCTAGACCGTCGGCCTTGATCACGATCGGCGTGCCCTGCGCACGCACGTAGGCGAGCGCCGGCTTGAGCTGGTCGAACGCCCTGTGGCGCGCGGTCGGAATGTTGTGGCGGACGAGGAATTCCTTGGCGAAGTTTTTCGAACCTTCGAGCTGCGCGGCCAGCTTGCGCGGGCCGAAGCAGCGCAGGCCGGCGCCGCGGAAGCGGTCGACGATGCCCGCGACCAGCGGCACTTCGGGGCCGACCACGGTCAATGCGACATTTTCCGCTTTTGCCACAGACAGCAAGCCGTCGATGTCGTGCATCGCCACATTTGCGTTGCGCACACCAGGCTCGGCCGCGGTGCCGGCGTTGCCGGGCGCAACCAGTACTTCGCTCACGCGCGGAGATTGGCGGATCTTCCAGGCCAGCGCGTGTTCACGCCCGCCGGAACCGATGACAAGGACTTTCATGACTCAGTGCCGGAAGTGTCGGACACCTGTGAACACCATCGCCATGCCGTGCTCGTCCGCGGCGGTGATGCATTCGGCATCGCGCATCGAACCACCGGGCTGGATCACCGCGAGAATTCCCGCGGCAGCGGCCGCATCGATGCCGTCGCGGAACGGGAAGAACGCGTCGGACGCCATCACGCTGCCGGAAATCTCCAGGCCCGCTTCCTCGGCCTTGAGCGCGGCGATCTTCGTGCTGACCACGCGACTGGTCTGGCCCGCGCCGATGCCGATGGTGCGGCTGTCGCGCGCGTACACGATCGCGTTGGACTTGACGTACATCGCGACATGCCAGGCGAACAGCAAGTCGCGCAGCTCGTCCGCGTCCGGCTCGCGCACCGAGACGATCTTCAGGTCCGACATCAACAAGGTATCGCGATCGGTGTCCTGCACCAGCAGACCGCCGGCAATGCGCTTGAAATCGCGCGCCGTCGGCTCGTGATCCGGCCAGGCGCCGCTGGCGAGCACGCGCACATTGGGTTTTTTCGCGAACGCCGCGAGCGCGGCAGGATCGACTTCCGGCGCGATCACCACCTCGACGAACTGGCGATCGAGGATGGCTTGCGCGGTGGCCGCATCCAGCGGCTGGTTGAACGCGATGATGCCGCCGAAGGCCGATACCGGATCGGTCGTGTAGGCCTTGTCGTAGGCGTCGCGCGCCGTGGCGCCGATTGCCACGCCGCAGGGATTGGCGTGCTTGACGATGACGCAGGCCGGCGCCTTGCGGAAGGCCTTGACGCATTCCAGCGCCGTGTCCGCGTCGGCGAGATTGTTGTACGACAGTTCCTTGCCGGCGAGCACGCGCGCGGTGGCGACGCAACCCGGCAGGCCGCCGCCTTCCAGGTACAGTGCCGCGTTCTGATGCGGGTTTTCTCCGTAGCGCAACGTCGCGGCGCGCGTGAAGGACTGATGCAGGCTTGGCGGAAACGGGTCCACCCCGTCGGCGTGCAGGCGCGCACCGAGCCAGTTCGCGATCGCACCGTCGTAGCGCGCCGTGTGCGTGAAGACCTTGGCGGCCAACTGGCGCCGGCGTTCCAGCGTTGTCCCTTTTTCTTCGCGCAAGGTCTGGATCAGTTCGGCGTAGTCGGCCGGGTCGACCAGGGTAGCGACGTGTTCGTGGTTCTTGGCGGCGGCGCGCAGCATCGCCGGTCCGCCGATGTCGATGTTCTCGATCGCATCGTCCATGCTGCAATCCGGTGCGGCCGTGGTCTGTTCGAACGGATACAGGTTGACGACCAGCAGGTCGATGCCTTCGATGCCGTGTTTGGCCATCACCGCGTCGTCCTGGCCGCGCCGGCCGAGCAGGCCACCGTGGATTTTCGGATGCAGGGTCTTGATCCGGCCGTCCATGATTTCCGGAAAGCCGGTGACGTCGGCGACTTCGCGCACGGCGAGCCCCGCTTCGCGCAGCGCGCGTGCGGTGCCGCCGGTGGAAACCAGCACGACGCCGAGCGCGTCGAGTCCGCGCGCCAGGTCGATGAGACCGGTCTTGTCGGACACGCTCAGCAGCGCGCGCCGGATGGGGGCCAAGGTGGAATCGAACATCGCAGGAATCACTGCCGCAGTGGCGGGCGATTATACCTGCATGGCCTCAGGACAGACCGCGCAGTGCCAACTTCTTGCGCAGCGTCGCGCGATTGATGCCCAGCGCCTGCGCGGCGCGGCTCTGGTTGCCCTCGCTCCAGCGCAATACTTCGCGCAGCAGCGGTTTTTCGACCTCACCCAGCACCAGGTCGTAAAGCCCGTCCGGTTGTTGTGCGTCGAGATCGGCCAGGTAGCGGCGTACCGCACGCGCGACGCAATCGCACAACGCCGGCTGCAACGCGGCTTCCGAGATTTTGTCGACGTGACTGGCGGAGATGGATTCGGCGGCGAGCATCGCGGTTGCTTCCTTGGCATTCCCGCCGCACGAATGGCAACGGGGCAGGGAGTCTAGCGCCAAGCGCCGGGCTTGATAAGTGCCGCGATCAGTGAAACTTGAATTCGAACGCGACCGCGTTCTTGCCCGGGTCGGCCACCTCGAACACCAGCGCCGCGGTCGCGCCGGGCGCCAGTCCCGCCGCCAGGCTGCGGGTGTCGGCGATGTAATCCTGCGGCCGGAAGCGGCGCATGGCGATGCGGTTTTCGTCCAGGTCCGACAACGTGATTTCCACATCGGGAAAAGCCTGCGCGAAACTCGCGTCGTTGCGCAGCGTGGCCGACACGATCAGCGCGTTCGGCACCGATGGATGCGGACGGATGTCGCGCGACAGCAGTTCCAGCTTCACCGGATCGTGGCGCAGCGGCAAACGGCAGCCGAGCGTCGCGCAAACGCCATCGAGCAACGGCCGCACACGCGCATCGTCGAGCAGGGTCGCACGTTCGGCATAACCAATCTGGGCGAGCAGCGACAGGGCAAGGCCCAACGCGCCCAGCGCCCATGGCCAGTTGCGCGAAACCGACGCTGCGCGGCGCGCGCGCGCGAATGCCGGCGTGTGTGCGCGCCGCTGGGCGGGCGCGTGCGTGGGACGTTCGTCCGGATCGAACAACAAGGCTTGCTGCTCGCCGGTCTTGGGACGCAACGCCGGCACGGCCAGTTGTGGCGGCGCGTCGTCGCCCGGGTGCGCAAGCAGGTGCCGCACCGATTCGTCGGGCAACTGTTCGGTCAAGCTGCGCAGCGCGTCGAACACGGCGTTGCAATGCCCGCAGCGCACGCTGCCGTGCGACTGTCCGAGCACGGCGGCGCCGACCTTGTAGATCGTCAGGCATTCCGGGCATTGGGTGTACATGCCCGGAATTCTAGCCGAACGCGTACGCCGCGATCAGGGCGCCTCGAAACCGCCCGATCCGAAAAAGCGGATAGCGGTGCCTTGCCCGGCGATCCAGTTGCGGGCTGCCAGCGTGTTCGCCGTTGCGTAATCCATCGAGATTCCGTACTGGCCGTTGCCGAGCGGCGCCCCGGTCGCGCCGATGCCGATGTAATTGCCGGCGACGACATTGCCCTGCGCGCCGACGACCATGTTGACGCCGCCGAGCGTGGAGCCGGTGAATCCGGAAATGATGTTGCGCATCAGCGTCGGATCGCCGACGCCGTCCCAACCGACGAAATTGCCGGACGCCGGACCGGGATTGGCGTTGATGTCCACGCCGTCGGCGCCGCCTTGATTACCCATCGCCACGCTGCCGGTGACGTCGGTACCGATGTAGTTGCCGGAGATGCGGTTGCCGCTGATTGTAGGCATAGCCCTGGTTGTTGTTGAAACCGTTGATGACGAGTCCGCGAATCGTGCTGCCATCGGAGCCGGGATTGAGCGTGAAGCCGTTGTACTGCCCGTTCGTCGGGCTGCTGATCTGGATCGCCAGCGTCGGTGGCCATGCGGCGCAGTTGGCCCCGGGTTGGGTCAGGCCGTCGATGATCACGGGTTCGCCGATCGGTGGAAGTTGGCTGCCGACGTTGATCGTCTGCAAGCCGGCACCAATGGCAGCGGCCATCCCTATCAGCGCGCCTGCCAACGGTGCGTATAGACCGCTACACTGCGCATATGCTTACGCCGCAGACGCCGATCACCGCGTTGTTGCACGCCTGGCGCGACGGCGATGCCGCCGCGCTGCCGCAGTTGACCGAACTGGTCTACGCGCACTTGCGCACGCTGGCGCGCCAGCG
>DATIOA010000076.1:0-1901 GCA_035473575.1 Rudaea sp.
GCAGGCCAGGCGACGCCCGGCAGTCAGCAGGATTTCGTCGTCAATGTCGGCGACCGCGTATTTTTCGAGACGGACTCGACCGAGCTTACGCCGCAGTCGCGCGCGACGCTCGACAAGCAGGCGCAGTGGCTTACGACCTACAGCAACTACAGCCAGTTCACGATCGAGGGCCACGCGGACGAACGCGGCACGCGCGAGTACAATATCGCGCTCGGCGCACGGCGCGCGCAGGCTGTCCGTGACTATCTGACGTCACGCGGAATCCAGGGGCAGCGCATGCGGACCATTTCGTACGGCAAGGAGCGCCCGGTGGCAGTCTGTAATGACATTTCGTGCTGGTCGCAGAACCGCCGCGCGGTCACCGTACTGGGCGTGAGCTCGTAAGGGATCTGGTTCAAGCCGCAAGGCCGTCGCAAGGCCGTCGCCGGGGTGTGGCGCGGCCGTCTACGCCGTGTTTACGCGGAGGCGCGTGAACGATAGTGCCGGCAGGGCATGCCAGTCACAATTTCGACGCAGGGCGCCGTATGTTACCCATGGTGGGCAAACGGCTGTTGCCGGTTTCAACTGACATGACGCGTTTACAATCAACATCCAAAACCGCGGGACTTGCCGCCGCTTTTTCCCTGGTGCTGCTGGCCGGCTCTGCGCTGGCGCAGGAGGAGCGCGGGTCCGGCAATTTTCTCGACAACCTGTTCAGCCGCGGTGAGCCATCGGCGCAATCGCGCCAGTCAGCGCAGCCGGCTCCGTCGGGCAGAGTGGCGCAATCCGACCCGGGCGATCTTGCCGTCCGGCTTGATCGGATGGAAAACGCACTGCGTCAGCTCACCGGCACCATCGAGCAGCTTCAGTATCGCAACCAGCAGCTCGAAATGCAGATCCAGCAATTGGGGGCGAGGGGTGGAGGCGTGCAACCGCAGGCCGCGCCCGCCGGTCCTGGGAATGCGCCGTCGGCATCAAATCCCGGCCGGCGATCCGATGTTTTCGATCCGTCGCAAAATCCCGGTGCGCCAGGTGCGCCGCGAACGCTGGGCAATCAGGCGGTGATTGCCGCGCCCGAACGCATACAGGACAACGCACCACCGGTCGGTGCCCCCGGCGGACGCGCAGCTGGTGCGCCGCTTGATCTGTCGACGATGGCCGATAACGATTCACCGCCGCAGCAGGCGGCCGTGCCGCCCCGGGCGGTCGCTTCGGCCAGCGGCGCGCCGGTGCCTGTACCACCGCCGATGCCTGCGCCGATGCCGCCGCCGCAAGTCCGGAATGTGGCCCCGGCCCCAGCCGGCGCGCAGCTTGCAACCTTGCCGCCGTCGGCCTCGGCGCAGGACGAATACGACATGGCGTACGGCTACGTGCTGCATAAGGATTATTCGCTCGCGGAACAGTCTTTCCGCGATTTCCTCAAGAAATATCCGAATGAGCGTCTGGTGCCGGAGGCGCAATATTGGCTCGGCGAGAGCCTGTTCCAGCAACAGCGCTACCGCGACGCTGCGGAATCGTTCCTGGGGGTTTCGACCAAGTTCGAGCGCACCGGCAAGGCGCCTGACGCACTGCTGCGCCTCGGGCAGTCGCTTGCCGCGATGAACCAGAAGGAAGCCGCCTGCGCCACGCTGACGGAAGTCGGACGCAAATATCCGCGCGCGTCGGCCGGCGTGAAGCGCGGCGTTGAGCAGGAACTGAAGCGTGCGCACTGCTGAGGCGGGGGTTGTCTCGGCATCGGAAGCAAAAACTCTTTTTTCCTATCTGCAGACTTTTCCGGCACTCGTGCTGGCGGTATCCGGCGGTCCGGATTCGACCGCGCTCATGTTGCTCGCCGCGCGCTGGCGGGACTCACTCGACACCAAACCGAAGCTGGTCGCCGTCACGGTTGATCACGGCCTGCGCAAGGAATCCAGACGGGAAGC
>DATIOA010000077.1:0-7791 GCA_035473575.1 Rudaea sp.
GGATAACCGAGCATGCGCGCCAGTTGCAGGCCGACCTGCACTTCCAGGTCGACGGTGACCGGCGCGGCGTCCTCGCTGACGTTGTTCGGGTTGTACGGCAGCGTCAGCATCTGCGCGGCGAGTCCGGGCAGCAGCAGGTCGGAGGCCATGTGGCCGATGTAGCGCGGACTGTGGAACGGCACGGATTTTTTCAGCGCGGCCGAAAGCTGGTGCAGTTCGCGACGCATGCGTGCCTCGAACGCCAGATAATCCGGATGCCGCGCGGCAGCGGTCGCGATCGCCGGCGGATCCTCGGGATGGAAATTGCGCCGCCAGTAGACGTGGTCGCGCAGGAACTCCACGACAAGCTTCTCGAGCAACGCGTCGTTCTCGCCGTAAGGCCCGAGGAAACACGCGGCGAGCGTGTGCCGGTCGTTCCCGGCCAGGGCGGGTTCCGCGGGTAGTATCGGGGCTGGCGCGTGCATGCGCGCATGCTGTCACACGGCCCGGTGCGACGCCTTGATGCAGGTCATCGCGGGCGCAACCCTTACAATGCGCCGTATGTTCGAACCTGTCGCCATTCCTGTTGAGCAACTGCGCCTGTGCGTCGCGCCCATGGTGGATTGGATGCTGGGAACCACAAATCAATAATTTGCGCGTGAGTGGTGCGCAATTGAGCGCAAATTTTTACTCGAATAGTGCTGCGAAAATGCGTCGTTGGATTCGTCGGTTTAGGCAGATCCGCTCATACCCAATATCCCGCGCACCGCATAGCCAAACCCCGAGCACGGGCAAATAGACGGACAACCGCTCGACATCCAACACGTCCTTCCCGAGGACAACATCGTCCGCCAAGTGCAATGTGAGCAGGACAATCAATAGCAGCGACGCAAGCGAAAGCAACGCATTCGTTTTCATGGAGCTTCACCGCCAGCGCGCGCCTGGCTGCTTTACATAGTGACGCCAAACGTAACCCCATGGGATCACGATCGGCATGAGCACGACGCCGACACCGATGGCGAAGAAATCTTCCGCAAAGGTTGGTGGCAACTGGCCGGCGGACCATTGTGGCAAGCCGTAGGCCAGCATCCAAATGGACTTCCACGCGAATTCGAACAGGAGCAGCGGAATCATCTGCAGCGGGTACCTGAGACCCACGAATGCCAGCAGCCAGACTGCGCCGAGAAGGCTCGGGATGACACCCCGGCTTGCCAGCGAGTGGCTCATCACATCGGGCACGATCATGCCGCCGAGTCCAACGACGAGCAGCAGATAGGTCGCGCGCAGAACATAGATGCGCAGCAGCGAGACCTCTTGTGCGGCGGGAGTTTGCCGTCCTTCGTTCGAAGTGATATCGAGAGTCATTGCGTTCACGGTGAATTTCCTTTGCTGGAGTTCTGAGGTCGTGCGGAACCGGAAATGGATTCCGTGACGAATTCCAGAATGTCGCCGGGCTGGCAGCCGAGTGCGCTGCAGATCGCCGCAAGTGTCGAGAAGCGGATGGCGCGGGCCTTGCCGGTTTTGAGAATCGAGAGGTTGGCAAGCGTGATGTCGATGCGTTCGGCGAGCTCCGTCATGGTCATTCGCCGCTCGTGGAGCAGCTCGTCGAGTTTCACGACGATGGCCATTTCAAATCGTCCCTTGCAGGTCTTCGCGCATGCGTGTGCCCTCGGCGAAGACACGTGCCAGGACGAAGGTGAGGATCACCGCCAGCCAGCCGCCGGGTGAGAAGCCGGCATCCAGGTGAAGCGGATGGCTTGGCGTTGAAACGGATTGGCCGATGAATCCGATGACGATACTGAGCACCTGCAGCCCGAACAAAGACCAGGCAATCACCTGCAGGCGAGATGCATTCGCGGCGACGAAAGGATCGCTGACGCGAACCGTTTGCACCATTGCCGCCATCCGCCTGAGTACGGCGAGATTCAGCGGAACTGCCACGAGTCCGAGAGCTGCAATCGCGCGCATGCCCGTTATCAGCGCGCCGGATTGCTCCGCCGATGGGATGCCGAGTGCCGTCATGGTCCATGGACCCGCCACAAGCATCCCGATGAGGATCGCAAGGACGATTGCGCCATAAATCCAGTTCAGGACGGACAGGATGCGCAGACCGACGTAGACCATCGGCAGTGCGCTGGAAGCAGGATGGGACATCGAAGGCTCCGGAAGAATATATTGATAAACGATATCATATTTATTGATACTCGACAATATAATTATCGAATATCAGTAATCGTCAGTCTGAGACTTCGGCCCCGTATCTTTGCCAGCGCCAGTTAGCTGTCGAAGTTCCTGGCACACCATTGGTAGAGTTGTGCTGCAAATCCGCGGGCATGAACGGAAATCGGCGGGAAGGTTCGGAATGGTTGAGGCAGCAGAAGTGCCGGAAATCGCAGGAAAAGCGGGAAAGGTCTCGCCGTGGCGGCTGTGCGTCGCACCGATGATGGATTGGACGGATACGCACTGCCGCGTCTTCCATCGCCTGCTCAGTCCCCATGCGCGCTTGTATACCGAGATGGTGCACGCCCACGCGGTGGTGCGCGGCGACCGTGCGCGCCTGCTTGGTTTCGATCCGACCGAACACCCGCTCGCGTTGCAACTCGGCGGGCATGAACCGGCGGAGCTCGCGGCGGCGGCGCGCATCGGCGTCGACTACGGTTACGATGAGATCAACCTCAATGTCGGCTGTCCGTCCGATCGCGTGCAGTCGGGTCGTTTCGGCGCCTGCCTGATGCGCGAGCCGGCGTTGGTTGCCGACTGCGTCACCGCGATGCGCCTGGCGGTAAGCGTGCCGGTCACGGTGAAATGCCGCATCGGCGTGGATGAGCAGGACGACTACGAAGACCTGCACCGCTTCGCCGAAACACTCGTCGGCGCCGGGCTCGACGTGCTGCTGGTGCACGCGCGCAAGGCCTGGTTGCATGGATTGAGTCCGAAGGAAAACCGCGAAATCCCGCCGCTCAACTATCCACGCGTGTATCGATTGAAACAGGAAATCCCGCGATTGACGCTCGTCATCAACGGCGGCATCGTCGACGCGGAGGCGGCAAAATCCCATTTGCAACATGTGGACGGCGTCATGCTTGGGCGCGCGGCGTATCACGATCCTTACGTGCTGGCGCGCATGGAGCACGCAATCTTCGGTACGCCTCTGCCGGCGCGAGACGATGTGTTGCGGGCGCTGGAGCCGTACATCGCCGCGCAGCTACGTCGTGGTGAGGTGCTGCATCACGTCGTGCGCCATGTGCTGGGCTTGTACCTGGGCGAGCCGGGCGCGCGCGCGTTCCGGCGCCATTTGAGCGAACACATGCGTTCGGCGGGAGCGGATTTCCGCACCGTCGAGACGGCGCTCGCGTCCATGCGCGAGCATGCGCGGGTGCGGGCGGCCTAGCAGCGCCGCGATTCAGGTGGGATTACACGGGCATCGCGTTATCATGCGGCCATGTCACGCCGTCTCGCCTTCGCCGTCCTTGCCTTCCTGTTCACGGCAGGCGCGGCGTGGGCGGGACAGATCACCTTGCAGCAGGCGATCGACAAGGTTGAACATGAAATCAATGGCAAGGTGCTGTCGGCGGAAACCAAGCACTATGGCAAGCATACGATCTACCGCATCAAGGTGCTGACCAGGAGCGGCCAGGTGCGCGTGATCGAAGTGCCGGCCGAGCAGGCGGATTAGTCCGGAAAACGAACGCAAGGAACCGAACATGCGCATTTTGCTGGTCGAAGACGAAGCCCCGCTGCGCGAGACGCTGGCCGCACGCCTGAAACGCGAAGGCTATGCCGTGGACATGGCGGCCGACGGCGACGAAGGCCTTTACCTGGGCCGCGAGGTGCCGTTCGACGTCGCCATCATCGACCTCGGCCTGCCCAAGAGATCCGGCATGGAGTTGATCAACGACCTGCGCGCGGCGGGGCAGCGCTGCCCGATCCTGATCCTCACCGCGCGCACGAGCTGGCAGGACAAGGTGACGGGCTTGAAGCAGGGCGCGGACGATTACCTGGTGAAACCCTTTCACGTCGAGGAGTTGCTCGCGCGCATCAACGCGCTGGTGCGCCGCGCCAGCGGCTGGACGAAACCCGTGCTCGAATGCGGGCCGATCGTGCTTGACACCACCGCACAGACGGTCAAGGTCGACGGGCAAGTCGCCGACCTGACCAGCTACGAATACAAGGTGCTGGAATTCCTGATCCTGCACGCCGGCGAGCTCGTGTCCAAGGCGGATCTCACCGAACACATCTACCAGCAGGATTTCGACCGCGACTCGAACGTGCTCGAGGTCTTCATCGGCCGCCTGCGCCGCAAGCTCGATCCGGACAATACGCTCAAGCCGATCGAAACCGTGCGCGGGCGCGGATATCGTTTTGCGATTCCGCGCACGGACAATAATACGCCCGCCCCGCCGCCGACCGCCGCCTGACCGGCCGCCAATGGCGCACCGCCGCCCGCTGTCGATCCAGGCGCGCTCGCTGCTCGCCGCCGGCATCGCGTTGGCGGCGTTTCTCGGCTTGACCGGTTTCGCCCTGGACCAGGCCGTTTACGAAACCTTGCGCAGCGCCTTGCGTGAGCGCCTGCAAAGCTACGTCTACGGTTACCTCGCGGCTTCGGACGTGGCACGCTCGGGCCGCTGGTTGCCGCCGGATGTGTCGCCCGATCCGCGTTTTGATCGTCCCGGCGGCGGCCTCTACGCCGGCGTATCGGGGCCGGTGGAAAACAACGGCAAGCTCGCAACGAGCTGGCGTTCGCCGTCGGCGGTGGGACTGAAGTTGCCGTTCGACGGCACGCTGAAGCCGGGCGAGGCGGATTTTGCCGGACCGGTGTCGGGCGCCGACGAAAATGTATACCTGTTCAGCCTCGGCGTGACCTGGGACGTGCCGCACCGCGGCGCGGTGAACCTCACCCTGCACGTGGCCGAGGATGCGCGCCTGCTCGCCGGGCAGCGCGACGTGTTCCGGCGCAGCCTGTTCGAATACCTTGGCGGCCTCGGCGCGCTGCTGCTTGTGTTGCTGCTGGCGACGCTGCGCTGGAGTTTGCGTCCGCTGCGTCGCGTCACCGACGATCTGATGCGGGTGGAGCGCGGCGAGCGCGAGCGCCTGTCCACGGCCTATCCGCGCGAACTGGCGGGCCTGGCGGTGAACCTCAATCGTTTCATCGACGGCGAGCGCGAGCACCTGGGTCGCTATCGCAACACGCTCGCCGATCTCGCGCACAGTTTGAAGACGCCGCTCGCCGTAATCCGCAACGAACTCGAATCCGGTGCCAGCGGCGAGACGATGCGCTGGAGCGTTCTCGAACAGGCCGGGCGCATGGATCAGATCGTCGCCTACCAGCTTGCGCGCGCAGTGGCGTCGGGCCATTCCACGTTCGCCGCGCCGATCGCGTTGCAGCCCCACGCCGAGGAAATCGTCGCCAGCCTGGAAAAAGTTCACGCCGCGCGCAACATCCTGTGCGAATTCGAAATCCAGGCGCAGGCGCGCTTCTACGGCGAAGCCGGTGACCTGCTCGAACTGCTCGGCAATCTGCTGGAAAACGCGTTCAAATGGGCGCGGCATCGGGTACTGCTGAGCGCGCGCGCGCTGCCCGCGCCGGGCGCGCGGCGCGACGGCTTGGAAATCGTGGTCGAGGACGACGGCCCCGGCATCGCGCCGGAGAACGTCGAGCGTCTTCTGCAACGCGGCGTGCGCGGCGACGAGCGCGTGCAAGGCCACGGCATCGGCCTGTCCATCGTGCAGGACTTGCTCAAGGCCTATCGCGGCCGCCTCGACGTGGCGCGTTCCGAATCGCTCGGCGGCGCCAAATTCAGCGTGCGCTTCGACGCGGCGTGATCGCGCGATCTGATTGGGCGTGATCTGATACAACGCGATCTGTTACATCGTGATCTGTTACATCGCGATTGCGCCGCCGCGGCGCTGCCGCTATCGTGCGCGGCATCGCTGCAATGCGTTTTTCGGAGTGTGCCATGTCGTCGATTCGCATCATTGCCGGCCTCGCGCTGGTCCTGCCCCTGGCCGCATTTGCCACTGCGCCGACGCCGGTCGCTGGCGGCTGCGGCAGCCAGGCCCAGGTTCCGCCTGCGCAACGCGTGAAGAACACCGCGCACTGGACGACGGCCAGCGAGGAAAACAATTTCGGCTACGACGTGTATCGGGCGATGAGCGAGAAGGGTCCGTTCGCCAAGCTCACCAAGACGCCGATCCTCGGCAACGGCACCACGCTGGAAACGCACAACTACGCATTCGCCGACGACGGCATCGACCCGTGCAAGGACTACTGGTACTACGTCGAATCCATCGCCACCGACGGCAGTCGCGAAAAGTTCACGCCGGTGTTCCACGTTCCGGCCAAGCGCCATCCATCCGTGCCGAAAAACCCCTGACGCGGCATGCGCCTGCACTGGCTGGAGCTGGTCCTTTTTTCCACCTACGCGGAATTGCGCGCCGAACGCGCGCGCTCGTACCTCGGGTTCCTGTGGTGGATCATCGAGCCGGCCATGAACATGGCCACGTACTATCTCGTTTTTGCCGTGGTGCTCAAGACCGGCCAGCCCGACTACGTGCCGTTCCTGCTTATCGGCTTGACCCTGTGGCAGTGGTTCAAGTCCGGCGTCAGCCACGGCGGCGTGTCGATCTGGCAGCAGCTCAACCTGATCCGCCAGGTGAGGTTGCCGCTGCAGGTTTTCCCGAGCGTGCAGATCCTCGCCGACACGGTGAAGTTCGCCTTCATCCTTGCGCTGTTGCTCGTGATCCTTTGGGCGTATGGCTACCAGCCGAACATCACTTACCTCGGGCTGGTTCCGGTATTGCTGGTGGAGTTGATCTTCACCGCGGCCGCGGCATACCTGGTTGCCGCGGTCATGCCGTTCGTGCCGGATCTGCGCTTCGTGATCGAGCAGGTGCTGCAGGTGGTGATGTTCGTATCCGGCGTCGTGTTCTCGCTGGATTCGGTCCCGCCGGGCATGCGCCGCTGGTTTGAACTCAATCCCATCGTCGAGCTCATCGATGCCGGCCGCGACATATTGATGTATTCGCGCTGGCCGGACTGGATCGCGCTCGGCCGCGTCACTCTGGTCTCGCTTGTGTTCTTCGCGCTGGGTTCCTGGCTGATCCGGCACTACACACCGCGTTACGTGAAGCTGCCGACATGAGCGAGCCGATCATCGAATTGCGCAACGTGGGCATCGCGTTCAACGCGCAGCTGCGCATGGGCGCACCGCGGTTCTGGGCGCTGGAAGACGTGAATCTCGCCTTGCCGCGCGGCGCGCGCCTGGGCGTGGTCGGGCGCAACGGCGCCGGCAAGAGCACGCTGCTGCGCGTGCTCGCGGGCATCCTTGCGCCGGATCGCGGGTCCATCCGGCGCGGGCGCGTGAGCTGCCAGTTGCTGTCGCTGGCGCTCGGCTTCGTGCCCTACCTGTCCGGTCGCGACAACGCGATCCTGTCCGGCCTCATGCTCGGCCTGCGCCGGCGCGAGATTGAGTCCCGATTGCCGGCGATCCTGGAATTTTCCGAACTGGGCGATTTCTTCGAACAGCCGGTGTCGAGTTATTCCACGGGCATGTATGCGCGCCTGGGATTTTCCGTGGCCATGCAGGTGGAGCCTGATGTCCTGCGGATCGACGAGGTGCTCGCCGTCGGCGATACCGAGTTCCAGCAGAAATCCGGCGCTGCGTTGCGCGAACGCATCCACAGCGGCACCACCGTGGTGTTCGTCTCGCACATGGACGCACAAGTGCGCAATGTTTGCGATTGCGCGGTGTGGATCGAGCATGGCCGCAGCGTGATGCAAGGGCCGGTAGACGAAGTGCTCGCGGCCTACCA
>DATIOA010000078.1:0-51878 GCA_035473575.1 Rudaea sp.
GCCGAGCACGGCGAGCAGGCGCTTGACCTGGAACGGGCGCGTGTCCGGCTCCGAGCCGATGTGCGCCAGCGAGGCGCGCATGAAGAAGTAGTTGACCAGGCCGAAGATGAGGCCGAGGCAGCACACCCCGAACGCCGCGTGCCAGCCGAATTCGTTCTGGTAGAGCGTGTTGACGTAATCCTTGATCCATGGCGTGAGCAGCATCGAGAAGGTCGAGCCGATGTTTACCGCCATGTAGTAGATCGTGAACGCGCTGTCGATGCGCGAGTCGTCGCCGTCGTAGATCTTGCGCACCAGGTTGCCGGCATTGGGCTTGAACAGGCCGTTGCCGACAACGATGACGCCGAGCGCGAAATACAGGAACTGCGCGTTCTCGGTCGGCAGGGTGATCAGCGCATAGCCGATGGCCAGAATCGCCGCGCCGGTGAGCATGGTGCGGCGCGTGCCGAAGACGCGGTCGCCGACCCAGCCGCCGATGGCGGGCGCCACGTAGATCAGCGCCGAAGCCGCGCCCCAGATCAGGTTCGCGTCGACGTCGCCGAAACCCAGGCGCTGGACCATGTAGTACACGATCAGCGCCTGCATGCCGTAGTAGCCAAAGCGCTCCCACAGTTCGATGAAGAATACGGTGGAGAACGACTTGTTTTGCGAGACAGGCGTTGACGACATGGCGGACCCAGTCAGGATGGCGAAGGGGCGAAGGTTAACCGAACTTGATCGTTTTGGAATGTGCGACCGCCGCAAACACTCAGCGTGCCGCAGGCTTGATCCAGCGCCCGCACAGCATGGCCGCGAGCAGGGTGACCAATGCCGCGAGTGCGATCGAGGCGAGTACGTCGGACAGGAAATGGAAGCTAGTGTCGATGCGCGCCAGCGCGATGAACAAAGGAATGATCAGCAGCGGAATGCGCCAGCGCGGAAACAGGTACAGCAGGGGCAGGAACAGGCCCCAGAAATAACTGACATGGCCGGAGGGAAACGAATTGCCACCGGCAAACCAGGCATGGCTCCAGTCGCCATGGGCGAATAGTTCGTACGGGCGCAGCCGGCCGAACACGTCCTTCAATGCCCAGGCGCTGGCGATGGTCGCCAGTTGCACGCCGCAGGTGAAGAGCAGTGCGCGGGCAAGGGTGCTGCCGCGCTTGAACGTCCAGATCAATACGCCGAGCACGAACAGGATGCCGCCGAGCAACACGCCGGACAGCGCGTGGCTATGCAGAAGCGAACGCCCCGAAACCGCGTCCAGTGCGCGCGTGCCTTCGACGAAGACCGCCGCGCTGGCGACAGCGGATGCGTGCACGGCCTGCGCGATCTGGCGGTCGAAACCGACGATGGAAACCAACGCCAGCAATGCGCAGGCGAGGGCGGTCAGGGCGAGGGCGCGTTTGCTCATGGGCCAATGATCCGGAAAAGGTGTGGCATCATATCGCGCCTGTCGAAACCGGGGATTCGTACGCATGCCCAGCACCGAACCGCGCGGACCGCGCCAGATCTGGAAGGCGCTGATCTGGTCGGGCAAGGGCCTGCGCGCGGGCTGGACGTTCGAGGCCTCGTTCCGGCTCGAAGTGTACTTGTGCGTCATCCTGTTCCCGCTTGGGCTGTGGCTGGGCAACGGCGCGCTGGAAAAGGCGCTGCTATGCGGCAGCCTGCTGCTGGTGCTCTCGGCCGAATTGCTCAATTCCGCCATCGAGGCCGTGGTGGACAAGGTCAGTCCCGAGTTCCACGAACTGGCCGGCCGGGCCAAGGACATGGGCTCCGCGGCCGTTTTCCTGCTCATGCTCAATGTGCTGGTATGCTGGACCTTGATCCTTTGGCAGCGCTTGTAATTTCGCGGCGCGGCGGAATACACACTCCATGAGCCTACTCCAAGGCGAACTCCTGGTCGCCCTGCTTTCCCTGTCCACGCTCGAGATCGTGCTCGGCGTGGACAACCTCGTGTTCATCTCCATCGCGGTCGGGCGCCTGCCCGAAGCGCGACGCTCGCTGGCGCGGAAGCTGGGCTTGAGCTTCGCCTGCCTGACCCGCATCGCCCTGCTGCTCGTGCTCGCGCACCTGGCGCGCATGGACGACACCCACGCGCCGCTGTTCCACGTGGGCCGCCAGATCATTTCCGTGCGCGACCTGATCATGACCTGCGGCGGCGTGTTCCTGCTGGTCAAGGGCGCGATGGAAATCCACGAAACGATCTACGGCGCCGCCAAGCCGCCTTCGACTGACGCGGCGGTGTCGGCCTTCGTCTGGGTGATCGTGCAGATCGCGCTGATCGACATCGTGTTCTCGCTGGACTCGGTCATCACCGCGGTCGGCATGGTGCGCAACATTCCGGTGATGGTCGCGGCGATAATCCTGGCCGTGCTGGTGATGATCTTCGCCGCCGACACGGTCGGCGAGTTCATCGACAACAATCCCACCATCCGCATGCTCGCGCTGGCCTTCATCATGATGATCGGCGTGATGCTGGTCGGCGAAGGCTTTGCCATCCACATTCCGCGCGGCTACATCTATTTCGCGATGGCCTTCTCGGCCGTGGTCGAGGTATTGAATCTCGCCGCCAAACGGCAGAAGAAAAAGCATATGAAACAACGCGAAGGCGACCGCGAACACGAGTCGCTATCATGACCACTTCACCCTCGACCACCACACGAACCGGAGGACTGCCCATGCGCCTGCAACGACTCGTGCTTCTCGCGCTCGCCGCTTTCATGCTGGCCGGCTGCGGCTACAACGCGATCCAATCCAAGGACGAGGCGGTCAAGGCCGCCTGGTCCGAAGTCATCAACCAGTACCAGCGCCGCGCGGACCTCGTGCCGAACCTGGTCAACACGGTGAAGGGCTACGCCGAACACGAGCAATCCACGCTCGAGGCGGTGACCAATGCACGCGCCCAGGTCGGCAAGATCACGCTCAGCGCCGACGATCTGAGCGACCCGGACAAGATGAAGGCGTTCCAGCATGCCCAGGGCGAATTGTCCGGAGCGTTGTCGCGGCTGATGGCGGTGTCGGAAAACTATCCGAACCTGAAGGCCGATTCCCTGTTCCAGACCCTGCAGGCCCAGCTCGAAGGCACCGAGAACCGCATTGCGGTCGCGCGCAACCGCTACATCGCCGCGGTGCAGGAATACAACGTGCTGGTACGCAGCTTCCCGGAAAACCTGACGGCAATGCTGTTCCATTACCCCATGAAAGCGAATTTCACGGTGGAGAACGAGAAGCAGATTTCCACCGCGCCGACGGTCGATTTCAACAAGCCGGCCGCACCGCCCGCGCAGCCGAAAAACTGACGCATGCGCGTGCTGCGCACATGCGCGGCGATCCTCGCGGTCGCCGCGCTGACGATTGGCGTTGCATGGGCCGCGAATGACGGCCTGCAGCCGATTCCGCCGTTCGGCTCGCGCGTCACCGACCTGACCGGCACGCTCACGTCGGCGCAGGTGCAGGCGCTGACCCAGCAACTTGAGGCGCTCGAACAGCGCAAGGGCTCGCGCGTCGCGATCCTCATGGTGCCGACCACGCAACCCGAGGACATCGCCCAGTACAGCATCCGCGTCACCGATGCGTGGAAACTCTCGCGCACCGACAAGCAGGCGCAGGATGGCGTGTTGCTGATCGTGGCCAAGAACGATCATCGCGTGCGCATCGAAGTCGGCCGCGACCTGGAAGGGGCGATCCCCGACGCCGCCGCCGACCGCATCATCCGCGAATACATCACGCCGAAATTCCGCGCCAGCGATTTCAACGGCGGCATCACGGATGCGCTTGGCGCGCTGACCAAGCTCATCGATGGCGAGCCACTGCCGCCACCGCTGACGGATAACCGGCATGGTCAATCCACGGGCGATACGTTCAATCTTCTGTTCCCGCTCATCTTCGCTGCCTTGTGGTTGCGTGCCTTTCTCGGACGCCTGCCGTCCGCGCCGCGTGCCGGGCTGCTCGGCGCGGTTTGCGGCGGCGTGGTCTGGCTGATCACGGGCGCCGCCGCGTTCGCCATCGGTGCGGGCGCGATCGGATTGCTGCTTGGCTGGCTCGGCGGCAGCGGCGGGGGTTTTGCCGGCGGCGGCGGCTTCGGTGGCTGGGGTGGCGGCGGCGGCTGGAGCAGCGGCAGTTCCGGTGGCGGATTCAGTGGTGGATTCAGCGGCGGCTCGTCCGGCGGATTTTCCGGCGGCGGCGCCTCGGGGAGTTGGTGAGATGGGCGCGTTACGCATGTTTCGCCACACATTTTCCGAAGGCAGCGCGCGCCGGAAATTTTCCGCGCCCGTCCTCGACGCCATCCAGAAGGCGATCGCCGCCGGCGAACGCCACCATTCCGGCCAAGTAATGTTCGCAGTAGAAGGCGCATTGCCGGCGCTCGACCTTGCGCGCGGGCGCAGCGCACGCGAACGTGCGCACGAAGTGTTCGCGCATTTGCGTGTGTGGGATACACAGCACAACAGCGGCGTGCTGATCTACGTGCTGCTCGCCGACCACGCCATCGAAATCCTCGCCGACCGTGGCATCGCGGCGAAAGTCGGCGAGGTCGAATGGAAATCGATCTGCACGCAGATGCAGCAGCGCTTCGCCGCCCACGAATTCGAGCGCGGCGCCGTCGAAGGCGTGAACGCGGTCAACGACATCCTCGCCCGGCACTTTCCCGCCGCCGGCGAATCGCGCGCGAACGAACTGCCGGATCGGCCCGTGGTGCTTTGACGCGATCGTTCGTTGAGCTGGCGCTACAATCCCGGCTCCTCACGACGGAGCCAACCATGGGCACCAACACCTTCCGTTTCCACCGCGTCCTGCGCGCCGCGCCCGAAGTCGTGTACAAGGCCTTCCTCGATGCGGACGCGCTGGCCAAATGGCTGCCGCCGAACGGTTTCGTCGGCAGCGTGCACGCCATGGACGCGCGCGTCGGCGGCAGCTACCGCATGACGTTCCGCCATATCGCCAGCGGTGAAGCGCACACATTTGGCGGTACCTATCTCGAACTCGTTCCCGGCGAGCGCATCCGCTACAACGACCGCTTCGACGATCCCAACCTGCCCGGCGAAATGCACGCGACGATCACGCTCAAGCGCGTCTCCTGCGGCTGCGATGTCGAGATCGTGCAGGATGGCGTGCCCGACGCGATCCCGGCTGAGATGTGCCACCTCGGTTGGCAGGACTCGCTGCGCCTGTTGGCTTTGCTCGTCGAAACCGGCACCTGAGCGACGCGTCGGTCAGCGCAGTTCGAGGAGCGCCGCATTGTGGCACGGCGGTTCGCACTGCGTGCCGCGACAAACATAGGCAATACCACCGCTCGCATGCGTTTGCGCGGCGAGTGTGCCGGGTAACTTGCCGGCGTCGGCCGGAATGAAATAGACATCGCAACGCCGTGGCGCTGTGGCCAGCACCGCGCGCCATGTCGATTCTTCCGATGCGCCGTCGAAGCGCACGACGACATGCGTGCGTGGATCGAGAAAATCGTGCAAGGCGCGCAACATCGCGCAGCAGGCCTGAGGCATTTGCTGCATTGTGGAAAATGCCGCACGCAGCGCGCGTTCGGCGGCGTCGAGATAACGCGTCTCGCCGACGAAATGACCCAGGCGCAACAGGGCGCGCGCGGCGACGCCGTTGCCGGACGGCAGCGCCTCGTCGGTGAAGGGTTTCGGGCGCTGGATCAGCCGCTCGTGATCATGCGCGGTGAAAAAGAATCCGCCGTGCTCGCGATCCTCGAAGCGTTCGAGCAGGGCTTCGGCCAGAACGACTGCCCAGGCCAGGTCGCGCTCCGACCAGCGACATTGCAACATTTCGGTCAACGCGTCGAGCAACAACGCATGGTCGTCGAGATAGCCGGGGAAGCGCGGCGCATCGGCGCCGGCTTTGGCGTACAGGCGTCCGTCGTGCCAGGCCGCGTTGTATACATTGTCCAGCGCATTTTCGGCCAGGCCGAGCAAGGGCGCCGCGTCGAGCGCGCGCGCCGTGCGCGCGATGCCCGCGATCATCAGTGCGTTCCAAGCGGTGAGGATCTTGCCGTCGAGACCGGGACGAACGCGTTTCTCGCGTGCGGCAAACAATTTGTTGCGCGCGCTGGCCAGCAAAGTGCCGGCGCGATCCAGCGCGATTCCCAGCGACGCAGCGACAGCGTCCAGCGGCATGGCGATGACCGGGTTCCAGGCCTTGCCCTCGAAATTCGGCGCACGATCGAAACCGTAGTGCTTTTCGACCACGGCGAATTCGTCCGAGTCGAGCAGGGCGCGAACTTGATCGCGCTGCCATACGTAGAACTTGCCTTCCTCGTGCTCGGAGTCGGCATCGAGTGCCGCGTAGAAGCCGCCGGACTCCGCGGTCATCTCGCGCAGCAGCCAGGCGAGGATGCCGTGCGCGACGTCGGACCGGTCGCATTGCGCATACAGCGGCAGCAACTGCGCGTTGTCGTACAGCATCTTTTCGAAGTGCGGGATTTCCCAGCGCTCGTCCACGCTGTAGCGCGCGAAGCCGCCGCCGATCTGGTCGTGGATGCCGCCGTCGGCCATCCTGGCGAGCGTGAATTCGACCTGTTCGGGCTTGCGAAGGTCCAGCAGGAGTTCCATTTCCGTGCAATGCGGAAACTTCGGCGCGCCGCGGTGGCTGCCGAATTCGGTATCGAAGTTTTTCGCGATCTGTTCCAGCGCGGCACGGATTGGCGTGTCGCTCAGTGCACTCGCTGCCGTGTCATTGCCGTGGCTGGTGAGAAATTCCGCGAGTGCCGTGTTTTGTTGCCGCACTTGATCGCGCCGCTCGTCCCACCAGCGCCGCACCTCACGCAGCACGTGCACGAACGGCGGCATGCCGTAGCGCGACTCGCGCGGAAAATACGTGCCGGCGTAGAACGGCAGATGATCGTCGGGCGTCAGAAATACCGTCAGCGGCCAGCCGCCGCCGCGCCGGTTCAGAGCCTGGTGTGCGAGCTGGTAGATGCGGTCGAGGTCGGGGCGTTCCTCGCGATCCACTTTTATGCAGACGAACAGTTCGTTCATCAGCGCCGCGGTCGCCGCGTCCTCGAAACTTTCGTGTGCCATCACGTGGCACCAGTGGCAGGCGCTGTAGCCGATCGACAGCAGAATGGGTTTTTCCTGCGTGCGCGCCGCGGCGAGCGCCGCGTCGCACCACGGCCACCAGCCGACGGGGTTGTCCGCGTGCTGGCGCAGGTAGGGGCTGGATTCGTTGGTGAGGCGGTTCATGCCTTCAGGGTAACCCCAAATCGGAAGGTAAAGAATATGCGGGCGCGGGCGGTAGCCGATCCGGTAAACTCGCGCCTTTGATCGGCACCTCTACACGCATGATTTTCTTCGACGACATCAATTCCATCGCGTTTTCCATCGGCCCCTTGGCCGTGCACTGGTATGGCCTGATGTACCTCGGCGGATTCCTCGGCGGCTGGTGGCTGGGCAACCATCGATTGAAGCAGGGGCGCCTGCCGGTGAGCGAGCAGGCGTTCTCCGACCTGGCGTTCTATTCGATGCTCGGCGTCATCATCGGCGGACGCATCTGGTACATGCTCTCGTACATTTCGCCGGACTGGATCTGGCACGATCCGCTGGCGCTGTTCCGGGTCTGGGACGGCGGCATGTCCTTCCACGGTGGGCTTATGGGCGTGCTCGCCGCCGGCTGGTGGTGGGCGCGGCGCAACAAAGTACACTTTTTCGACACCATCGACTTTGTCGCGCCACTGGTGCCGATCGGACTCGGGCTCGGCCGCATCGGCAACTTCATCAACGGTGAATTGTGGGGCAAGTACACGGGTGGTGATTGGGGCGTGATTTATCCGCGCGCGCTGGAATCGCTGGGCAAGTCCACCGCGGACTTGCACCAGATGTTCCTCTCCGGCCAGCTCAACCACGAGGCCCGGCATCCGTCGGAGTTGTACGAATTCGTGCTCGAAGGCGTGGTGATGTTCGTCGTATTGTGGCTGTATTCGCGCAAACCGCGGCCTCGTTACGCGGTGTCGGGCCTGTTCGCGCTGCTGTACGGCGTGTTCCGTTTCGCGGTGGAATTCCTGCGCCTGCCCGATCCGCAGCTCGGCTATCTCGCGTTCGGCTGGCTGACCATGGGGCAGGTGCAATCGATTCCGCTGATCGTCGTCGGCATCGTGCTGTTGTGGATGTCGCGCAAGAGTCCCGTCATCCCGGCAGGGAATGCCGGGATCCAGGGCACAGGGACGTGAATCAGATAATCTCGAATCGCCGCCATCCTTGGCGACTGGATTCCAGCATTCCATGCTGGAATGACGAGCGAGTTTTTTGATGCGCCAATACCTCGACCTGCTGCGCGACGTGCTGGACAACGGCGCGGAGAAATCCGACCGCACCGGCACCGGCACGCGCTCGCTGTTCGGCCGGCAGATCCGTTTCGATCTCTCCGACGGCTTCCCGTTGGTCACGACCAAGAAGCTGCATGCCAAATCCATCGTCCACGAACTGCTGTGGTTCCTGCGCGGCGAAACGAACATCGCCTACTTGAAGGAAAACGGCGTCTCGATCTGGGACGAATGGGCCGACGCGGACGGCAACCTGGGTCCGGTTTACGGAAAACAATGGCGGTCCTGGCAGGGCGCAGACGGCAAGACCATCGACCAGATCGCCTGGCTAATCGACGAGATCAAACGCAATCCCGATTCGCGGCGTCTCGTGGTCAACGCCTGGAACGTGGCGGACCTGCCGAAGATGGCGTTGGCGCCCTGCCATTGCCTGTTCCAGTTCCACGTCGTCAATGGACGCCTGTCGTGCCAGTTGTACCAGCGTTCGGCGGATGTCTTCCTCGGCGTGCCGTTCAATATCGCCAGCTACGCGCTGTTGACGCAGCTGATCGCGCAGGTCTGCGATCTCGCGCCCGGCGACTTCGTGCACAGCTTCGGCGATGTGCATTTGTACAACAATCACGTCGAACAGGCGCGTACGCAACTCGCGCGCGAGCCGCTGCCGCTGCCGAAACTGAAGTTGAATCCGGATGTGCGCTCGATCTTCGATTTCCATTTCGAAGACATCGCCGTCGAGGGCTATCAATCGCATGCGGCGATCAAGGCGCCGGTAGCGGTGTGACAAGCATCTCGCTCATTGCGGCCCTGGATCGCAACCGCGCCATCGGCCGCGCGGGCGCGATGCCGTGGCATCTACCGGATGACCTCAAGCGATTCAAGGCGTTGACGCTGGGCAAACCTGTTTTGATGGGCCGCAAAACCGCGCTCGCAATCGGCAGACCACTATCCGGACGGCGCAATCTGGTGCTTACGCGTAGCGGCGTCGCTCCGTTCGCGGATCAGGAAACCGTTGCCTCGCTGGATGCGGCCATCGCGGCGGCCGGCGCTGCCGAATTGATGGTGATCGGCGGCGGCGAGGTGTACGCATTGGCCCTGCCGCACGCAACGCGCCTGCACCTGACGCATGTTGATTGCGGCGCGGATAACGCCGACGCGTTTTTCCCGGACGTGGATTGGTCGCGATGGCGTGAGGTCACGCGCGCGCATCACGTGGCGGATGTGCACCATGAATTCGCATTCGATTTCGCGGATTACGCGCGAATCGGAACGGCGTCTTCGTAATCGCCGGGGACGGTCGCGTCGTGCGCCTGCGCGCGCCCACGCGCATTCGCGATCGCCGTGACGAGTGCGGCCAGCGCGATGTTTGCCGCTAGCGCGATCAAGCCGATGTAGACGCCGCCGACGCCCGGCAGTGCGAACACGGGTTTCATCCCGACCTGCCAGCTCAGCGTGGTGCCGAGCGCCATGCCCAGCGCCCAGCCGGCGAGCAGCGCGCCGCCGCGAAACCAGCGTGTGTACAGCCCGAACGCGATCGGCGGGAAGATCTGCGCGATCCAGATGCCGCCGAGCAGTTGCAGGTCGATCGCGTATTCCATGGGCAGGAACACGACGAAGGCGAGCGCGCCGAACTTGACCGCGAGCGAGGTCAGCTTGGCAACCGTGGATTCGCGCTGCGCGCTCATGTCGCGCTCGACGAACGGCCGCCAGATGTTGCGCGTGACCAGGTTCGCCGCGCCGATCGACATGATTGCCGCCGGCACCAGTGCGCCGAGCGCGATCGCGGCGTAGCAGAATCCGGCGAACCATTCCGGAAACGTCTGTCCAATCAGCGCCGGCACGATGGCCGTGCCCTTGGCCGGTATGCCCGCGGCAATCGCCATGTAGCCCAGCAGCGCGATCAGGCCGAGCATGATGCTGTACACCGGCAGCACGATGGCGTTGCGTCGCAGCGTGTTTGCGTTGGTCGCAGCGAGCATGCCGGTGGTCGCATGCGGATACAGGAACAACGCCAGCGCCGAACCGAGCGCGAGACTGGCGAACGGCATCGCCTGGTCCGGATGCAGCAGGATGCCGGCATTGCCGCCTTGCGCCGCGAACGCGCGCTCGGCGGCGGCGAAAACGGCGCCGTAGCCGCCGAGTTTGACCGGGATGATGACGATCGCCGCGATCACGAACACGTAGATCATCGTGTCCTTGACGAACGCGATCATGGCCGGCGCGCGCAAGCCGCTGGTATACGTGTATACCGCGAGCACGACGAACGCGACGACGAGTGCGATTTCCGCGCCCTGGCGCACGCCACCGAACCCCATCGCCTCGAACACGACTTGCATGCCGACCAGTTGCAAGGCGATGTAGGGCAAGGTTGCGAGCACGCCGGTCAGCGCCACCGCGAGCGCGAGCCAGCGGTTGCCGTAGCGGCCTTCGGCGAAATCCGCCAGGGTCACGTGCCCGTGACGGTGACAAATGTTCCACAAGCGCGGCGCGAAGACGTAGAAAACCGGGTAGGCAATGATGGTGTAGGGCAGGGCGAAGAAGCCCATCGCGCCGACGCCGTACACCAAAGCCGGCACCGCAATCACCGTGTACGCGGTGTACAGATCCCCGCCGAGCAGGAACCAGGTCACGGCGGTACCGAAACGGCGGCCGCCCAGTCCCCATTCGTGGAGCTGGTTCAGATCGCCCCGGCGCCAGCGCGCCGCGACAAAGCCGAGTACGGTCACCAGCGCGAAGAAAAAAGCGAAGACGCTCCAGGCCGTCCAGTGCACCGCGCCGCTCATGGGCGCCGGCCGCGGTGCACGAACCACATCAGCAGCGGCAGTACCAGCAACCAGACCAACAGGTACCAATAAAAAAACGGGACGCCGGCGAGGTAGGGTTCGCGCGCATCGTAGAGCGGCACGATCAGGGTGCCGAAGAAGGGCAGCAACAGCAGCCACAGACGCCGGTTCACAACCAACGCGCCTTCTTCAGCAGGATGTACAAGAATATACAAAGCGCCGTAGTGCCGCCGACCGCGACCGGATAGGCATAGGCAGCGCCCAGTTCGGGCATGTCGTGAAAGTTCATGCCGTACCAGCTCGCGATCATCATCGGCGCCGTGAGCAGCAGGCCCCAGCCGGCGATGCGTTTGAACGTGTCGTTCTGGGCGATGCCGACAACGGCGAAGTTGACGTCCATCGCCGCGGTGAGCATCTCGCGCATGGTGTCGGCGGCTTCGTTGATGCGGATGGCGTGATCGCCCACGTCGCGGAAATACGGCCGCACTTCGTCGCGCACGAGTCCTGGATACAGTCGCACGAGCTGGCTCAGGATATCCTGCAACGGCGTTACCGCGAGGCGCAGGCGTACCAACTCTTTCTTCAGTTCGTACAACTTGATGATCGTGTCCTGGTCGAAATCGCCGCCGAGTACGGCATGCTCGAGATCCTGCAGGCGCGCGCGGAAGCTCTCCACGATCGGCATGTAGTTGTCGACCACGAAATCCAGCACCGAATACAGCGCGTAGCTCGGTCCCAGCGCCATCAATTCCGGCGCCGCTTCGCACGTACGTCGTGCCGGCGCATACGAGCGCGACGCGCCATGGCGCACGCTGACGAGGTAATTGCGGCCGAGGAACAGGTGGGTCTCGCCGAACTCGATCCTGGCGTGTTCCATCTGCGCGGTGTGCACCGCGATGAACAGCGACTCGCCGTAAACCTCGATCTTGGTGCGCTGATGCGCGCGATGCGCGTCCTCGATTGCCAGCTCGTGCAGGCCGAATTGTTCCTGCATGCGGTCGAGCAGCGCCTCGTCCGGCTCGTGCAGGCCGACCCAGACGAAGACCTTGGGATCCTTCAGCGCTTCGCTGATGCCATCCAGCCCGATCGCGCGCGGCGCGCCATCGCCATAGGCGACACAGTTGACCAGCATCGGTGCGTTGGCGGTTTCGGTCGTCGCTGGCTCGGTCGGCATGCGCGGATGATGCCGGAGCGGATGGGGCGGGGCAATGGGTGCATTGCTAGCCGCGCTTCCAATTCACGCTTGCCGCCAGCGCGGCGTGGATCGGCAGCAGCAGCGCGATCCAGAAGCGGTTGTCCTGCCCGAACGAGGGATAGATTTTCAGGAAGAACTCGAACGCGGCGAGGAAGGCGATGAGGAAACTCGTTGCCCTGACGAAGCGCGAAGGTTGCCAGCGCGTGCGTGCGCTCGCGATCCACGCTGGCACGAGCAGCAGGCACAGCGGATTGAGCAGCAGGATGTTTTCGTTGTGCCAGGCGGCGACATGATCGGTGAGCGTCCACAGGCCGATCAAGACAAGTCCGGCGATGCCGCAGGCGAAGGCGATCAAGCTCGCGCCCGTGGCAAAAGTCCAGCGCGCCCAGCGCCGCTCGCGTTTGCGATATAGCGCGAGCAGGCCGAGTCCGGAAAGAATGCCGATGCCGAACGCCTGCCAGATCCAGTTCGACGGATATTCAGGCGGTTCGGGCAGGTTGCCCGGATAGACCACGGTTTCGTGCTCTACCAGTGGCACGAGCGCGCCGCTTGCGTCGCGGACCTTGACCTCGCGCACGTAGCGCATGAATTCCATCGGCACGAAGCTTTCGGCCCAGTACGAAAGCCGTTTGTCGGCGAACGGGCCCAGGCCTGCATCCATCAGCACCATCAGCACGGGTTCCGGACGCATCAGGCGCATCGTGTCCATGCGGTAGGTGAAGCCGCGCGACGGTGCGATGAGCTGCGCGCGGATGGCGCCGCCGAGCGCGCTGTCGAGCGCGTCGCGCACGCGCGTGGCGCAGTTGGCGGTGAAGTAATCGTAGCGGTACTGCGCGTTTTCCGGTCGCGCGTTCCAAGCGAGATAGGCGGACAGTTTCGCGCGCTGTTCCGGCGTGAAGTTCAGGTCCTGCTCGACGATCCAGCGGCCTTCGCTGCGATACAGCGGGAACTCGTCGGCCGGATCGTCGACATCGATGCGATAGCGCATGCGCCCGCGCGCGAAATTGAGGTAGAAATCCTCCTGCGCGAAATCGAACATGCCGTAGTTGTACAGGCGCTGCGCGCCGGTCGCCTTGTCCGTGATCAGGATGGCATTGTGGCCGAAGCGTTCCCACAGCTCGGTGCCGGGGCCGAAGGTGACCAGGGCGACATCGAGATTGGTGCCAGGTTGCGGGGCTGATGCGGGCTGGGCAGCTGCCAAAAGTGGAAAAAGCAGCAAAATGCACAATAGCACGAGGCGGCACGAGGCCATGCTGTTTTTGGCCCCCTTCCGGCCTTCGGCCACCTTCCCCCGCTGCGCAGGGGAAGGGAAGCGATGCTCACGCATTATGCACGCGGACGGAGAATTGCTGCACCCTGCGCGCATCCGCGCGCGTGACGCGAAACGCGAATCCACCGAGCACGGTTTCCTCGCCCACCTCGGGCAGGTGGCCGAATTCGTCGGTGACCATGCCGCCGACGGTATCGAAATCCTCGTCCGAGAACGCGCTGCCCAGGCGCGCGTTGAAATCCGCGATCGGCGTCAGTGCGTTGACCAGGAAACTGCCGTCGGCTTGCGCCTGGATCTGCTTCTTGCGCGCGGGATCTTCCTCGTCGTGCTCGTCGTCGATCTCGCCGACGATTTCCTCGAGCACGTCCTCGATGGTGACCAGGCCCGCCACGCCGCCGTATTCGTCGACGACGATGGCCATGTGGTTGCGCGACAGACGGAATTCCTGGAGCAGGATGTCCAGGCGCTTGGATTCGGGAATCATCGCGACCTTGCGCAGCAGGCCGCGGATGTTGCACGGCGCTTCCGTGCCGGCAAAGCATTTGAGCAGATCCTTGGCGAGCAGGATGCCGATGATGTCGTCGCCATCCTCGTCGTGGACGGGAAAGCGCGAGTGCCCGGATTCGATCACCCGGCGCAGGATTTCCTCGAGTGGCGCGTTGGCCGGCAGCGCGACGATCTGCCCGCGCGGCACCATGACGTCGGCGACGGTGAGGTCGGAAACCTCGATCGCGCCTTCGACCATGGACAGGGTATCGTCGGATAACAAACCGTTCGTGCGGGCGTCGCGCAGTTCCTCGAGCAGCTCGTCGATGTTGCGGGGTTCACCGGAAACCAGTTGGCCGATGCGTCCCAGCCAGGAACGAGCCGGCTGGGGACTAGGGTGGTCCTCGTTCATTACATTGCGTGCAAAGCCCTCACGGGCGGTCGCCTAGTGTAGCCGATGGCGCGATTTTCGCAATATATCCAGCTTTATCAATATGTTGTGCGCGCCTAACGGAGTCATTCGTAGGGGTTGCGGATGCCCAATCCAGCCAGGATGCGGATTTCCAGGGCTTCCATGCGCCGGGCTTCGGCGGGCGTTTCGTGATCATGGCCGAGCAGATGCAGCACGCCGTGGATGGTCAGGTGCGCCCAGTGCTCGCGCGGGTGCTTGCCCTGTTCGGCGGCCTCGCGGGCGACAACCGGCGCGCAAATCACCAGGTCCCCGAGCAAGCCGGATTTCTCGCCGGGTACCGGTTCCCAGGGAAAGCTAAGTACGTTCGTCGCGTAATCCTTGTGCCGGTATTGCCGGTTGAAGCGTCGGCCGGCGTTCGCATCGACGATGAGCAGGTTCACCTGTGCGCTTCGGGACAGGCGCGGAATGGCGTCGATCCAGGTCTGGAAGGAATGTTTCGTTGGCACGCCGCGGCGGCCGGCGTCGTTGCGCAGGAACAACCCGGCGCTCATGCATCTGTTCCTTCGTTTTCGCGCTTCTCGTAGGCGCGCACGATCTTCTGCACCAGCGGATGCCGCACCACGTCCTTGGCGGTGAAGAAAGTGAAAGTCACGCCTTCGACATCGCGCAGCACCTCGATCGCGTCGCGCAGGCCGGACTTGATGTGCTTGGGCAGGTCGATCTGGGTCACGTCGCCGGTGACCACCGCGACCGAGCCGAAACCGATGCGGGTGAGGAACATCTTCATCTGCTCGGTCGTGGTGTTCTGCGCTTCGTCCAGGATCACGAATGCATCGTTGAGCGTGCGCCCGCGCATGTAGGCGAGCGGCGCGATCTCGATCACGTTGCGCTCGATCAGCTTGGTCACGCGGTCGATGCCGAGCATTTCGTACAGCGCGTCGTAGAGCGGACGCAGGTAGGGATCGACCTTTTGCGTCAGGTCGCCGGGCAGGAAGCCAAGCTTCTCGCCGGCTTCCACCGCGGGACGCACCAGGATCAGGCGCTGCACGCGCGAATCGTTGAGCGCATCCACCGCCATCGCGACCGCGAGATAGGTCTTGCCGGTGCCGGCCGGGCCGATGCCGAAGTTGATGTCGTGCGTGGCGACCGCGTGCAGGTAGCGCTGCTGGTTCGCGCCGCGGCCGCGGATGATGCCGCGCTTGACCTTGATCGCGACTTCCTGCGCCTCATCGGCATTTTCTTCCAACGCATCGATGCCCGATTCGGACAGACGCAAATTGATCTGCGCGCCGTTGAGCGTCTCCGATTCGGTGGCATCGTAGAGGTCGCGCAGCACGCGTTCGGCGAGTTTCACGTTCATCGCATCGCCGTTGATGCGGAACAGGTTGCCGCGATTGGCGATTTCCACGCCGAGGCGCAATTCGATCTGGCGCAAGTGCTCGTCGAAAGGGCCGGCCAGGTTGGCCAGGCGCTCGCCGTTTTCGGGTTCGAGGGCGAAATCGCGGTGGGATAGGGCGGTCATGGTGCGCGAGGGTAACGCGTGGCGGGCGCCGGGGCCAGCGCGATAGCACAGGGCGAATTCGGGGAATTTGATCCTGATCAATACGCATGGGCGGCATCGGAATACGTTATGCACGCACACAAGAACAACGAAGGGAAGAAAAATGAAATCGATGCGTTGGCTTTCGTTCGCATTCGCGGGGTCCGTACTGCTGGGCATTTGCTTTCCGCAGACCGTTTCGGCGGCGGATGTCGAGGCGGCCAAGGCGCTGGCGCGCCAGAACAATTGCTTCAAGTGCCATGGCATGGACAAGGAAAAGGACGGCCCGGCATGGAAGAAGGTGGCCGAGAAATACAAGGACAAGACGGACGCCGAGGCCCGGCTGATCCAGCACCTCACCACCGGCGAGAAGGCGAAATTCCCGGACGGACACGAGGAAGCGCACAAGATCGTTCAGACCGATCCGCCGAAGGACATGGCGCAGATCAAGAACCTGGTCGATTGGATTCTTTCCTTGTAGAGCGTAAATCCCGGGCCGAATGCGGCTCGTTAGCGGTGCTATTGGCCTGGGGAGGTCAATATGAGGCGGATTCATTGGTGGATGTTTGCGGTCAACCTGGTGCTGTTGGCCTGCAGTTTCGTGCCGGCTGCGCGAGCCGGAGACATCTCCGTCGAGGAGCGTCAGAAGCGCGACGCGGTGTGCACGAAGTGCCACGACGAGACGGAATCCAAGCCAATCCTGGCCATTTACCAGACGCCGCATGGTGTCAGTGCGGATGCGCGCACGCCGAGTTGCCAGTCCTGCCACGGCGAGAGCGAAAAGCATCTCACCGGCGACGCGAACGGCAAGGGCCGCCCTGCGCCGGACGTCGTCTTTGGCTCGAAGCACACGAATGCAGGTTACGCACCGAATAGCGCAAACACGCAATCCGAAGCCTGCCTGACCTGCCACAAGGCGGGGTTGCGCATGCACTGGCCGGGCAGCCAACATCAGATCAACGACGTGGCGTGCGCCAGCTGTCATTCGATCCATCGCGCTACCGATCCCGTGTTCGTCAAGGCCGAACAACCGGCGGTGTGCTTTACCTGCCACAAGGATCAGCGCGCGCAGACCAAGCAGGTTTCCACGCATCCGCTGGATGCCGGCAAGATGGCCTGTTCGGATTGCCACAATCCGCACGGTTCGGCCGGTCCGAAACTCCTCGCCAAGAACACCGTGAACGAGACCTGCTACACCTGCCACGCGGAAAAGCGCGGCCCGTTCCTGTGGGAGCACCAGCCGGTCAACGAGGACTGCACCAACTGCCACACGCCGCACGGATCGAACATCACACCGTTACTCAAGTCGCGCCCGCCCTTCCTGTGCGACGAATGCCACGACGGCCCGCATAACAGCCAGGCGCCGTACGGAACTGCCGTCGCGGGTCTGCAAGGAGGTGGCGCCGTGCCGGGCGGGAATCCGAACAGCAATGCCGTGGGTCGTGCCTGCATGAACTGCCATGTGATGGTGCACGGGTCGAATTCGCCGGCCGGTGCGTTCCTGCACCACTAGGAGGTCGTCATGAACACGCGTGAACGTCGTTTCGCCGTCAGCGCCATCGCCTTTGCCGTGCGCGCGGCCCTGCTCCTCCTGCTCGCCGCACCCGGCGTACCGATGGCGCAGGATACGCCCGAGGAAGGCGACACCAAGGCGTTGACCTGCCCCACGAACTACGTCGAGATCGGCGCACTGAACGTGCCGACCGATTCACCCAAGTTCGGCGAATACACGGGCATTGATTCCTCCGGCGTTTACGCGCTGGCCAACTTCGACGTGCGCGGCGGCGATGCCTGGTGCCAGGGCGGCGGTACGCTGCACTGGGAGGCGGCTGGCACAAACCTCGGCACGACCTCGCGCAATATCGGCGCCAGCGTGACCGACCAGGGCACTTGGACCTTCGGCATCGATTACGACCAACTGCGCCACTACACCGTGAACGGCGATTACCAGACCCCGCTCACGGGTGCGCGCGGCGACAACGTGTTCCTGCTGTCGCCGAGCTTCGGGGTGATCAACACGACGACGACCACCTCGAACGGCGTGCTGACGAGTTCGAACAAGGGCACGCAAACCCTGACGCCGACGCAACTTGCCGCCTTCCATCACGACGACGTCTACAACCAGCGCGACAACACCGGCGCCAGCGCCGGTTACGCGTTCAACAAGCAGTGGAGCGTCAAGTTCGACTTCAAGCGCCTGGACGAATCCGGCGCGAAACTGATCAGCGCGGGCACCGACGCGTACAAGATCGCCGGCGGCTTCAACTACGGCGGGGAACGCATCCTGGTCCTGATGAATCCGACCGAATACCGCAACGACACGTTCAATCTGGCCTTGAACTGGGTCGGCAAGCAGGGCTACGCAAGCCTCGCGTACTACGTCTCGCTGTTCCACGACGATTACAACGGAGTCTCGTTCTCGAATCCCTACGTTTCGGGAGGCACAGGGAACGCGCCCAACCCCGCGCCGGGGACGTCGCCCGGCGCGGCTTTCCCGCTGGACACGATGAGCACGCCGCCGAGCAACCAGTTCCACCAGATCAACTTCACCGGCGGCTACATTTTCGACGCGGCGACGAAACTGACCGGCGGATTTTCGTACGCGCGCAACACGCAGAATGCGAGTTTCGACGGCACCTATACGACAACGCCGAATACCGTGCCCGGACTGCCGGTCGGTTCGTTCGACGGACGCGTGCTCATCAAGCACGCGGACGCCAGGTTGACGCACCAATGGAGCAGCGCACTCAATTTGAGCGCCGGCATCAAGTACAACGAGCGCGACAACACATCGGCTTCGAACACTTATACCTGGATCGACCTGGGCGGCGAAACGATCGAGACCGTCAACATCCCGATGAGCAACAAGCGCCGGCAATTCGATGTCGCCGCCGACTGGCGCATCGATGCGCGCCAGCGCCTGCACCTGGGCTACGAGTACGAGCACATCGATCGCTGGTGCGGCAACGCGCTCGCCAACAACGCGCAAGGCGAGTTGTCGAGCACGAACGCCGGCTACTACGTGTTTGCCAGTTGCGTGCAGGTGCCCAAAGACACCGAGAACAAGCTCGTCGGTACGTACAAGTTCAAGCTCAGCGAGAAGCTGGCGTTCAATGCCGGCTATACCCACGCCGACCGCAGTGCGGACGTGAATCCGTCGTTCTACAACCCGATGCAGGGCAACAACCAGGGTTTCGAGAACTACGGGTACCTCGCGTTCTTCGATGCGTCGCGGCGCGAGAACTTGTTCAAGGCAGGGCTCACGTGGCAGGCGACCGACAAGCTCAGCATCGATCTGAACGGCCGTCGCACGAAGGACAACTATTACGATTCCACGCTCGGCGTGCAGAACGGCGATTCGGGCAGCGCGAACCTGGACGTCGATTACAGCCTTTCCCAGAACGTGTCTTTCGGCGGCTACGCGAGCTGGCAGAAGCGTTCGCGCGACCTGCTCACGGCGACCGGCCGTAACGCGGTGGCTCCGCTCGCCACGTTGTGGGCGAATACGCTGACCGACCGCGACAACGCGATCGGACTGAATGGCCGCCAGAAAGGCTTGTGGAAGGGCAAGTTCGAGCTGAGCGAGGATTTCAGCTACGGGCTGAGTAAATCGAAGTACTACACGACGCTGGTGCAGAACATCAACCCCGCCGTGGGCAATGCCGGCACCTCGCCGAACATCTCCAGCGAGTTGACGCAGTTCAGCGTGACGGGCAAATACCAGTTCGATGCCGCTTCGCAGTTGCTGGTGGGTTACCTGTACCAGCGCCTGAAATCGAACGATTACTACTACAGCGCCTACCAGTTTGGCTTCACGCCGACGAGCCTGTTGCCGACCAACATGCAGGCGCCGAACTACTCGGTCAACACAGTGTTCGTCGCCTACCGCTTCTCGTTCCGTTGAGCCGGAAAGGATCGCCACATGAGTGCCAACAACCCCGGGTTCGTTCGCAGGACATGGCGGGCGCTGCGGCGGCCGTCGGTCAAGTGGTCGGTACTGACCTTGCTGCTGATCGGCTTTTTCGGCGGCATCATCTTCTGGGGCGGCTTCAATACCGGCATGGAAGCGACCAACACCCTGACGTTCTGCATCAGCTGCCACGAGATGCGCGACAACGTCTATCAGGAATACAAGCAGACGATCCACTACTCGAACCGCACCGGCGTGCGCGCGATCTGCTCGGACTGCCACGTGCCGCACGACTGGACGGCGAAGCTGGCGCGCAAGATCCAGGCGACGGAAGAGTTGTGGGGCAAGATCACCGGCTACGTGGACACCAAGGAAAAGTTCGAGGCGCACCGCATGGAACTGGCCACGCACGAATGGAACCGCATGAAGTCGGTCGATTCGCGCGAGTGCCGTAACTGCCACAGCTTCGATGCGATGAGCGCCGACAAGCAGCGGCAGAGTGTCTACACCAAGCACATGAAGGCCAAGGCCGACGGCCAGACCTGCATCGACTGCCACAAGGGCATTGCGCACCACCTGCCGAAGGAATACCAGGATCCGGACGAGGAATAAGCCGGCCGGCTCTGCAATCGGCCGCGACACGGCGGCCTGCCCGGAACAAGGTCGCCGAGGAGGTTACGCCGCCGCTTTGGCCGCCATGCGTCCGCGCAGCGAGTTCGACATCGCCTGCGTGATCTGCACGTCCACGAACTGGCCGATCAGGCGCGCGTCGCCGGGGAAATTGACGTAGCGCATGTTCTGCGTGCGGCCGGCCATCTCGTGCGGATTTTTTCTCGACGGGCCTTCGACGAGCACGTTTTGCACCGTGCCGATCATGTCTTCCGAAATCTTTTTCGCATTCGCGTTGATCGTGGTCTGCAAACGCGCGAGGCGTTCGCGTTTGACGGCGTCGGGTGTATCGTCATGCAGGTTTGCGGCGGGCGTGCCGGGGCGGCGCGAGTAGACGAACGAAAAACTCTGGTCGAAGCCGATGTCGTCAACGAGTTTCATAGTAGCCTCGAAATCGGCATCGGTTTCGCCGGGAAAGCCGACGATGATGTCGGTCGACACGGAAATATCCTGGCGCACTTTGCGCAGCTTGCGGATCTTCTGCTTGAACTCGAGGGCGGTGTAGCCGCGCTTCATCGCCGACAGGATTCGATCAGAACCCGCCTGCACCGGCAGATGCAGATAATTGGCGAGCTTGGGCACGTTCGCATAAGCCTCGATCAGCGAGTCGGAAAATTCCAGCGGATGCGAGGTGGTGAAACGGATGCGGCCGATGCCGTCGAGTTGCGCGATGGCGTGGATCAGCACGGCGAGATCCGCGCTGCTGCCGTCGTGCGTGGGCCCGCGATACGCGTTGACGTTCTGGCCGAGCAGGTTCACTTCGCGCACGCCCTGGTCGGCGAGCGCGGCGACCTCGGCGATGACGTCGTCGAAGGGGCGGCTGATTTCCTCGCCGCGCGTGTACGGCACCACGCAGTAACTGCAGTATTTCGAGCAGCCTTCCATGATCGACACGAACGCGGTCGGGCCTTCCGCGCGCGGTTCGGGCAGGCGATCGAACTTTTCGATCTCCGGGAACGAGATGTCCACTTGTGCGCGTTGTGTACTTCTATGCGCCTCGATCATCGCAGGCAACCGGTGCAGGGTCTGCGGGCCGAACACGAGATCGACATACGGCGCGCGCTTGACGATGGCCTCGCCTTCCTGGCTGGCAACGCAGCCGCCGACGCCGATGACGAGGGCAGGGTTGGCCTGCTTGAGCTCTTTCCAGCGACCGAGCTGGCTGAACACCTTTTCCTGCGCCTTCTCGCGGATCGAGCAGGTGTTGATCAGGATGACGTCGGCGTCGGCTTCGTTTTCGGTGAGCACGAGGTCGTGCGAGGCGGCGAGCACGTCGGCCATCTTGGCTGAGTCGTACTCGTTCATCTGGCAGCCGTGGGTCTTGATGAATAACTTGCCGGACATGGCGGGAACTTCAGCGTCGAAAGCCGGTATTTTAAGGCGGCACGGCCGCCGCTGCCACGAAAATCGTGGATGGGCACTTGGCAAAGGGCTTGTCCTGCCCGACACTTGCGCGGATCGACGGACCCGGTGCCATGCATTCAGCTTTTTCCACAATGCGGACTTTGCGGCTTTTTGCCGTCCTCGCGCTGCTCGCCGGCGGCGCGCTGGCGTGCGCGCCAGCGCTGGCCGGGAGCGTGTACCGCTGCCAGGGGCCGAACGGCCAGATCGCCTTTACCAACCGGCCGGGCACGTTCAAGCAATGCCACGAGGTGTCCAGCTACGCGGACAAGAAGCCGGTTCCGGCGGCTGAAGACGGCAAGCCGCATTCCGAATATCGTTCCGCACCGGCACCGTCCGATCGTGCCACGGAGTCGAGCGTGGCTGCGACTGCCGCAGCGGAGCCGAAGTCGCAAGCCACGAATGACGGCGCGAAGCATGACGATGCGATCCATGACGATGCGATCCAGGTGCATCGCGGCGCCGTCTACAAAGTGGTCAGGGCCAACGGGATCACCGAGTACACCAATATCAAGCCGGCCACGGGCGCGACGTACCGCGTGCTGTTCACCTATATGGCGACCTGCTACGCCTGCAACGTGCATTCGAAGCTGAACTGGGGATCGATTCCGTTGAACCTTGATGCCTACAGCGACGAGATCGCCACGGCGGCAAAGGATTACCACCTCGATCCGTCGCTGTTGCGCGCGGTGATCCACGCCGAATCGGCGTTCAAGCGCTACGCGGTATCGGACAAGGGTGCGCAGGGCCTGATGCAACTGATGCCGGGCACGGCGGCGGATCTCGGCGTCGGCGATCCGTTCGACGCGGGCCAGAACATCCGTGGCGGCGCCGATTACCTGGCGCAACTGCTCAAGCAGTTCAAGGGCGACGAGCAACTCGCCACGGCGGCCTACAACGCCGGCGCGCAGAACGTGCAGAAGTACAAGGGCGTGCCGCCGTTCGACGAAACCCAGGTTTATGTGCAGCGCGTGGCCACCCTGCACAAACGCTATCGAGCGGCGGAATCGCCGCCGGTCGCCGCGGCCACGCCGGCTACTGCACCGCGATCCTAAGATTCCGCGCTCACGACCCGATTGCGTCCCATGGCCTTGGCCCGGTACAGGGCCGTGTCGGCGCGTTCGATCAATGCGCCGATGTCGCGGTCGTGCGGCAGCGCTTCGGCGGCGCCGATGCTGATGCTGACGCGCAGGTGGCCCGGCAATTCGGCGAATTCCAGCGTCTCGACGCGTCGGCGCAGGCGCTCCGCCACGTCGACGGCATGATCGATCAGGGTGCCGGGCAGGACCGCAAGGAATTCCTCGCCGCCGATGCGGCCGAGCAGGTCGCCGTCGCGCAGCGCGCCCGCACAGGCGCCGGCGACTTCACGCAGCACGCGGTCGCCGGTAGGGTGTCCGTGCGCGTCGTTGATGCGCTTGAATTCGTCGATGTCGATGGCGAGCACGGTCAGAGGCTCATTTTGCGCGTGCGCGCGCCGCAGTGCGGCGTTGGCGAACTGGTGTACGCCGCGCAAATTGGCCACGCCGGTGAGCGCGTCGACGGAGGCCATGCGTTTCCAGTTGCGCAGCCGCGCCAGTTGCCGGATCGCGAGCAGGGACAGCAGGCCGAGCAGGATCGCGAGCAGCCCCATCGCCACCTGTTGCCAGCGACGCACACCCTGCAGCGCCTCGACCTGGCGATCCTTGGCCGCCTGTTCGCCCATCAGGCGCAGGTTTTCCATCTTGGCGCGGTCGGTGTCGAACTGCTCGCGCAGCATCTGCGCCTGCTGGTTGGCGCGTTCCTTGGCCACGGCGTCGTGCGCGGCGAGATAATTCTTGTACGCGGTCAGCGCCGCAGCCGGCTGATTGGAATCTTCGAGGGACTTGGCCTGGGCACGATAGAGGATTTCCTGGTAGCGGCGATTGCCGCTGGCGTTGAATTCCTTCTCGGCGGTGGCGAATTCGGCCAGCGCCTTGCGCGGCTCCTTCATTCCCGCCAGCATGCGGCCGCTCTCGTAGGCGAGCATGCCGGTATCGGCACGGTCGCCGACGGCGGTGAATCCATCCGCCGCTTTGTGCAGCGCCGACTGGGCCTCGGGATAGCGGTGCAGGTCGGTGAGTACCGAGGCGATGGCGAGATTCACCGACGCGATGCTGGCGCGATCGCCGGTCGCGGTGGCCAGTTCCAGGGCGTGCTGCTGGGTGGCCAGCGCGGATTCGTATTGCCCGGTTTCCTGATCGGCATAACCCAGTTGCAAGGTGGAGATGTATAGGGATTCGGTGTCGCCGACGCGTTTTTCGTGGGCGATGGCCTGGTTCAGGTATTCGCGCGCCTTGTCCGGATAGCCCAGGCGCCGGTAGGTGATGCCGATGTCCTGCAGGATTTGGCTGGACGCTTCGTCCAATTCCTGCTCGGTGAACAGGCGCCGCGCTTCGAGCAGATCCGCCAGCGACTTGCCGTAGATGCCGAGCAGCGAATACATGCCGCCGCGCGCCTGCAAGCCGTAAGCCAGCATCGTCTCATCGCCGGCCGCACGCGCGAGGTTAATGCCGCGTTCGAAATCGGCCAACGCATCGCGCGGGGTCTTGAGGCTTTCCAGGTAGCCACCGCGACAGTAATAAAAGCGGATTGCTGCCGCGTCGTCGCGCACGGCAATCGCCTCGGCCAGCCTCGCATCGGCGAATTCGTAGCCCTTCTGGTTGTCGTTGGTGAAGTCCAGCCCGCAGCGCTGGGTATCGAGCAGGCGCGTGCGGTGTGCGTCACCCGGTGGCAGCAATTGCGCGAGTTGCCTGAGCACCTTGCGCTGTTCGGCGGCGCTCAATGCGGTCAGGTCGCCGACATCCAGGCGCTTGAACAAGGTATCGAAGGCGGCTGCCGATGGCATGGGCGCGGCGATTGACGCGGGCGCTGCTGGTGCCTCCGGCGCCGCCGCGGCGGCGCCGGCAGCAATCAACATTGCCGCGAAAAGCGGCAGATGCAGCACCCGATTGGATCGATGCGCTGGCATGCGGCTCTTGCCCCCGAGTACAGGGTGTAGTCTAACCGCTCGTCTGGCGCTGCGGGCGTTCCTGCAGCGTGGCGGTCAGCGAAAACGGCGTGCCATAGCGCTCGCCGGTCAACTGCACCTGCGTGCCGGGCGCCAGGCTGGCTTCGTGATTGCGCAATTCCAGCTGGCTCGTGATCGGTTTGCCGTCGAGGGTGAACAGCACGTCGCCCGGTTTCAGGCCGGCCAACGCTGCCGGGCCCTTGTCGTAGATGCCGACGATGGCCACGCCGTGCGTTGCGCCGGGGCTTTGCAGGATGTTCACATCGGCATACTCGGCGCCGAGCCAGCCGCGGATCACGCGCCCATGCGCGACGATCTGGTCGAGCACCGCCTTGGCCGTGCTCACCGGAATCGCGAAGCCGATGCCGATGTTGCCGCCGGAAGGCGAAAAGATGTCGGAATTGATGCCGACCAGCTCGCCATACGCATTGACCAGCGCGCCGCCGGAATTGCCCTGGTTGATCGCCGCATCGGTCTGGATGAAATCCGTGTAGGTCGAGGCATTCTGCTGGCTCGACAAATTCAACTGGCGCCCGAGCGCGCTGACAATGCCCATCGTCACCGTGCGGTTCAGGCCGAACGGGTTGCCGATCGCGAGCACGACGTCGCCGACATTGAGTGGGGTCTTGTCGGCGATGGCGACGCTCGGCAGGTTCGGCGTGTCGATCTTGAGCACGGCCATGTCCGTATCCGCGTCCGTGCCGATCACGCGCGCGCTGGTGGTGCTGCCGTCGTAAAGCACGACCTGGATTTCCTCCGCGCCCTGGATCACGTGGTTGTTGGTGACGACGTAGCCGTCCGGACTCACGATCACGCCCGAGCCCAGGCTCTGCTGGCGTTGCGTCCGCGTCGGTCCGATCTGGATGCCGGGAAACATGCGTTGCAGCACCGGGTTGGATGGCACCAGCACCTGGCGCGTACTCACCACCTTGTTCGCGGTGATGCTCACCACGGCCGGTGCCGCGCGCGCGACGGCCGCCGCGTAGGACACGGTGACGGCATTGCGGTCCGCGCCGGCTTCGACGGCGTTGGCGGCGTGCTCCGGCGCGCTATGCGCGACCGATGCCGGCGTGGCGATCGTCGTCGGCGCGGCATAATGTTGGCGCACGCGTTCGACCAGGCGCGGCGAAATCACGCTGACAACGAAGGCGACCGCCAGTCCCAGGGTGATGAACTGGCCGAGGAAAAGTACGAATCGAAAAACAGGCTTCATGGACAAACCGGTTGACGGGAAACGTCGCTGGCCGGTGAGTCCGGCTGTCGCGGCGCATAGGCTACATTGTTTGCGGCCGACGCGTTCGTTAAACTAGCGCAGTTTTGCGGACCGCCGCCAGGCGCTCCCGCACGTTGCGAAACCTGATCTGGAAACATCGGAGCGCCGGATGTCGAATGAAGTAGCGGATCCCGGACGTCGCCGCTTTCTCACCGCGACGACATCGGTCGTCGGCGCCGTGGGAGTCGCGTGCGCGGCAGTCCCTTTCATCAAGAGCTGGGAACCCAGCGCGCGCGCCAAGGCGGCCGGTGCGCCGGTCATGGCCGACATCGGCAAGATCGAACCCGGCCAGAAGGTCACCTTCGGCTGGCGCGGAATGCCGGTGTTCGTGGTCAACCGCACCCAGCAGCAGCTGGATGCGCTGTCGGGTGAGGATGGGCACCTGAAAGATCCCAAGAGCGAGAACAGCGACCAGCAACCGGCCTACGCGAAGAACGAAACGCGCTCGATCAAGCCCGAGTGGCTGGTCGTGGTCGGCATCTGCACGCACCTGGGCTGTTCGCCGGAATTCTTCGGCGAGATCAAGCCGGAACCCTTCGACCCGAACTGGAAGGGTGGCTTTTTCTGTCCCTGCCACAAGTCGCGCTACGATATTTCCGGTCGCGTGTTCGACGGCGTGCCGGCGCCGGCCAACCTGCAGGTGCCGCCGTATCACTTCGTTTCCGACACGTTGATCCAGATCGGCGTCGACCCGCAAGGAGCCGCGTGATGGCGACGACACCCGTACGCATCCAACCCAAGAATCGCCTTCTCGCCTGGATCGAGGAGCGCCTGCCGATCCTGTCGTTCCTGTCCTCGCACACGAGCGAGTATTACGCGCCGAAAAACTTCAACTTCTGGTACTACTTCGGCTCGCTGGCGCTGTTGATCCTGGTCAGCCAGATCGTCACCGGCATCTTTCTGACCATGTTCTACAAGCCCGGCGCAGACACCGCGTTCGCCTCGGTCGAGTACATCATGCGCGATGTCGAATGGGGCTGGCTGATCCGTTACATGCACGAGGTCGGCGCCTCGATGTTCTTCATCGTCGTCTACCTGCACATGTTCAGGGGACTCATGTACGGCTCGTACAAGAAGCCGCGCGAATTGGTGTGGATCCTCGGCATGCTGATCTTCCTCGCCCTGATGGCCGAGGCGTTCATGGGTTACGTGCTGCCGTGGGGCAACATGAGCTTCTGGGGCGCCAAGGTGATCATCTCGCTGTTCGGCGCGGTGCCGTGGATCGGCGACACGCTGGTGCAGTGGATCATGGGCGATTTCAACCCGGCCGACGCCACGCTCAACCGCTTCTTCTCTCTGCATGTGATCGCGCTGCCACTGGTACTGCTGCTGCTGGTGGTGTTGCACCTGGCCGCGCTGCACGAGGTCGGCTCGAACAATCCGGACGGCGTCGAAATCAAGAAAGGCCCGAAAGGCAGCCGTTTCGGTGCCGACAAGCCGGCCGACGGCATCCCGTTCCATCCGTACTACACGGTCAAGGACCTGTTCGGCGTGGGATTCTTCTTCGTCATTTGCGCCTTCATCATCTTCTTCGAGCCTACCGTCGGCGGCTGGTTCCTCGAGCACGACAACTTCATCCCGGCCAATTCGCTGGTGACGCCTGCCGAGATCAAGCCGGTGTGGTACTTCACGCCGTTCTACGCGATGCTGCGCATGATCCCGGCCAAGCTGCCGGGCGTGATCATCATGTTCGCCGGCATCGCCGTGCTGTTCCTGGTGCCGTGGCTGGATCGCGGGCGCGTGAAGTCGGTGCGCTATCGTGGCCTGGGCTACAAGGTCGGCCTCGGCCTGTTCGCCGTGTCGTTCATCATGCTTGGCGCGGTCGGCGCGGGATTGACGAGCGAGTACATCCCGGTCTGGTTCGGCTCGACCGCCGACGTGACCACGATCGAAAACGCATTCGGCCGCTTCTGGCTGATTGTCTACTTCGTGTGTTTCGCGGCCTTGTGGGCCTACACCTATTTCGGCTGGGAAAAGACCAAGCCGGTGCCGGAGCGGGTAACGAGCCATGACTAAGCCAATCGTTCGTTGCCTTTTCGCCCGTGCGGCCGTTGTTGTCGCCGGGGTGCTCGCACTGTCCGGCATCTGTGCCGCGGAAGGAGGCGCAGGCTTGCAGGAGGCCGGCACGCACGTGACCAACATCGCCTCGTTGCAGAGCGGTGCGCGCACGTTCTTCAATTATTGCTCCGGTTGCCACTCGCTCAAGTACATGCGCTATTCGCGCATCGCGGAAGACTTGCAGCTCAGCGACGAAGACGTGCTCAAGAACTTCGCCGCCGCGGGCGCCAAGATCGGCGACCTGGCGATCTCGAACATGCCTTCGAAGCCGGCCAATGGCGACGAGCCCGCACAAGGCGCGGAAGTGTGGTTTGGCAAGGCGCCGCCCGATCTGTCGCTGGAAGTGCGTGCGAAAGGTACCGACTGGGTCTACACCTACCTGAAGTCCTTCTACGTCGATCCGTCGCGTCCGGTGGGCTGGAACAACACCGTGTTCCCGAACGCATCCATGCCGTTCCCGTTGTGGGAGCTGCAGGGCGTGCAGACACCGGTGTACGCGCCCGCCAAACCGGGTCAGGATCCGTCGGTCGAGAAACTCGACCTGTCCACGCCGGGCAAACTCACGCCAGCCCAGTACGACGACACCGTGCGCGACCTGACCGCCTTCCTCGAATATGCGAGCGAGCCGGCCGCGTTGCAACGCCATTCCATCGGCGTGTGGGTCTTGTTTTACCTCGCGTTCTTCACCCTGCTGGCGTACCTGCTCAAGCACGAATATTGGAAGGACGTGCACTGAGGCATCGGGCGGGCAGCCGGGATAGGCGGCTCGCCTCCAGGGCGGGATCAGGGCTAGTCGATTCCCGCACTCGGGTGTACATTCGGACGAGGGGCCGAGCGATTCCGGCGCCGAATTGCCCGAGGGGACGTGAGGGACCGTGTCATGGCGTTGAGTCAACGATCGCGCACCGTACTGACCTTGTATTCGTCGAACGACGACGCGCAGTGCCATCGCGTGCGACTGGTGCTGGCCGCCAAGGGCGTGGTCTACGACCTGGTCCCGGTCACGGCCAAGAATCCACCGGAAGACCTGCTCGACCTCAACCCCTACAACTCGGTACCGACGCTGGTCGATCGCGACCTCGTTCTCTACGACACCGGCGTCATCTGCGAGTACCTCGACGAGCGCTATCCGCACCCGCCGCTGATGCCGGTCGATCCGCTGTCGCGCGCGCGCCTGCGCCTGGCCACCGTGCGCATCGAGCGCGACTGGCTGCCGTTCGTGGCCCAGATCCATGCCGGCGGCCGCCCGGCCGAAACCGCGCGCAAGCGCCTGCGCGAGGCCCTGCTTGCCGCCGTGCCGCTGTTCAAGGCGGCGAAATTCTTCCTCAACCCCGAACTCTCGCTAGCCGACTGCGCGCTGGCGCCGTTGATCTGGCGCCTGCCGAACCTGGGCGTGGCGCTGCCGCGCGAGGCGCACGTCATCATCGAATACGGCGAGCGCATCTTCCGCAATCCCGGATTCACGCGCAGCCTGACGGCGGAAGAAAAGCTGCTGCGCGACCCATGAGCACGGTCGGCATGACATCCAACCGTCCGTACCTGCTGCGGGCGATGTACGACTGGATCAGCGACAACGGCCTGACGCCATACATCCTGGTCGATGCCGCCGCACCCGGCGTCGAGGTTCCGCAAAGCGCGGTCAAGGATGGGCGTGTCGTGCTCAACGTGGCTGCACGCGCGGTCGTGCAACTGGAACTGGGCATGGACAAGGTGCGTTTCATGGCGCGCTTTTCCGGCGTCAGCCGAAACGTCGAGGCACCGATGCACGCGATCCTGGCGATCTACGCACACGAGAACGGACAGGGCATGATGTTCCCGGCGGAAAACGCGCCGCCACAGCCGCCGGCGACGGACGTGGCGGCTGCTGCCGTCGCGCCGAAAAAGGGCAATCACCTTCGAGTCGTCAAGTAAGACTCAGTTGCTGGTCCGCGAAGGGCGCATTTCGATCACGTTGCCAGAGGCCGCGGGCGCCGCCGCGTCGAGCGTCGGCAGATCCCACGAGACGATGTCGCCGTCGAGCAGGTTCAGGCTGCCGCGCCGGCGGTCGGCGCCGTCGATGCTGACCTCGAAGCCGTAACGGCGCTCCAGGCGCAGGCCTTCCCCGGGCACGCGGCGCAGGCGCAGGCGCTGCACGGCTACGGTTTCGTCCAGCAGTTGCAGGCCGGCGCGTGCGCACAGGCCGCGCGCCAGCTCGCGCGCGCGTTCGCGGGCGCGCAGCGCGTTCTGCCACAGCCAGAACGCGGCGAGGACGAGCACCATGGGAAGCAGGGATTCAAACATGTCCGTGAGTGTGCGGGCGCGCCTTTGGCAAAACAAGTGTGCGCGGGTACCGCGCCGCATGCGCCGAATTCGCTACAATGCCGATTCGGCATCTGCGGCGAGAACGGCGTGTGATCGAGGTTCCCGGCTATCAGATCAAGCGCGAGATCGGCGTCGGCGGCATGGCCAGCGTGCATCTGGCGGTGCAGACCTCGCTCGAGCGCGAGGTCGCGCTCAAGGTGATGGCGCCCGCCCTGGCCGCCGATCCCGCGTTTTCCAAACGCTTCCTGCAGGAGGCGCGCATGCTCGCCTCGCTCGCGCACCCGAACATCGTCGCCGTGTACGACGTCGGCGTGACGCCGGCGCAATTGCATTACTTCTCCATGCAGTACCTGCCGGGCGGCGATTTCGCCTCGCGCGTCCAGCGCGGCATCGACGAGCGCGAACTCGTGCTGACCCTGGCCGGCGTCGCGCGCGCTCTTGGCTACGCGCACCAGCGCGGCTACGTGCACCGCGACGTCGCGCCGGGCAACGTCCTCTACGACGCGAACGGCAATCCCGTGTTGACTGATTTCGGCATCGCCCTGGCCACGGTCACCGGCGGCCACATCACCAGCAGCGGATTTTCCGTCGGCACCAGCCATTACATGAGTCCGGAACAGGCGCGCGGCGGCGACGTGGACGCGCGTTCGGACATCTACAGCCTCGGCGTGCTCGCCTATTTCGGCCTCGCGCGCAAGCCGCCCTACGACGGCGCCGACGGTTTCGCCGTCGCCTATGCGCATGTGTTCGAGCCGATTCCGCGCCTGCCCGCAGAACATGCGCATTGGCAGAGTCTGATCGATCGCGCACTGGCCAAGGATCCGAAAGACCGCTACGCCGATACCGAGCAATTCCTCGATGCGCTGGCCGGCGTTGCGCCGCAGTACGCGGCGCTGTTCCGCGAGGATGCCGCCGCGCCGGCAAGCGTGCCAGCCTCTGAACGCGCGACCGTTGCGATGAAGCCGGTGCGTGTGGAGCCGGCCACGCGGCCGATGGTGCGCAAAGCCGAAGCGGAGGACGCGGCGACCGTGCGCAACGTGCGTCCGGCCACGACGCCGGCTCCGGCAAGCGTCGAACCGTCTGCGTCCGCGCCGTCGCGCGCCTGGCTGCGCTGGTGGCCGGTCGCGGTCGTTGTCGCTGGCATCGCCTTGATCGGATTCGCCCTGTTGGCGCGCCGCGGCAATCCGCCATCCACGCCAGCGCCGACGGCAGCGGTACCCATAGAAACAGTGGCGCCGGCCATTGCGACGAGCACTTCGACGGCGCCCCCGGTTTCGGCTTCGGTGACGCCCCCGGCGACAGCGATGGACAGCATCGATGCCGCGGACGAGCAGAACACGGGCACGCCGCCGCAGCCGGCCGAGGAATTTCCGACCGTGGTCGATCCGCTCGTCGAAGCATTGCGCATGGGTCAGGTCGATTTGACCCAGCAGCGGCTGACCATGCCGGCCAGCGACAACGCGCTGGACCGTTTCCGTTTCGCGCTGCGCATGGATCCGCGCAACAAGGCGGCCAGGCAGGGCATCGCCGATATCGCGAAGAAGTACATCGAGTTCGCGCAGAAGAATCTCGCCAACGGCGATGCCGCGCAGTTCGGGCAATACCTGCAACGTGCCGCGGATGTCATCAAGAACGTGCCGGACGATACCGAGGTAGCCAAGGCCATCGCCTCGGCACGACACGACGCGGCCGCGCCGTTCGTCGCCAAGGGCAAGGCCGCGGCGACGGCATGGGACAAGGCGGGCGCAAGCGCGGCCTACGAAAAAGCGCTGCAACTGGATCCGGACAATGCCGACGCGCACGCTGGCCAGAAATTCGCGGCGAGCATCGGCGAGGCTGGCTTCGGGTTCCACGACAAGCTTGCCGACGGCGCTGCCGGTCCCGAGATGGTGCTGCTCGATGCGCGCCTGGCGATGGCGCGGCACGACGTCACGCGCGGCGAGTTCCGCCGTTTCTGGGCGGCGGCCGGGCGCGCGGAGTTCGCCGGCAAAACCCCATCGTGCCGCGACCGCGAATCGATCTTCCGTTCGTCCAAGGATCGCGACTGGCAGAATCCCGGCATCGAACAGGACGATAGTCATCCGGTCGTGTGCGTGGCCTGGCAGGAAGCGGCCACCTACGCGCAGTGGCTGGGCAAGCAGACCGGCAAGCATTACCGGCTGGCGAGCCCGGCCGAATTCGATCGCGTCGCGCGCCAGATCGCGCGCGCAGATTGCAAGGCGAACCTGGCCGACGTCGCGTACAAGCGCAAGTTCGACAGCCGCGACGGCAGCGATTGCGACGACGGTTTCGCGGCCACCTCGCCAGTAGGCAAGTTCCCGGCTGCGGATGGCGTATTCGACATCGATGGCAATGTGCGCGAATGGGTCGCCGCGTGCAGCGGCGGCGCGCCGGCGCAGGCGGGCAGCGATTGCCGTTCGTTCATGGTCAAGGGCCGCGGCTGGCTGTCGCAGGCGGCCAAGGAGTCGTCCACTTTCAGCGACACCTATTCGGGCGACGTGGCGCTCAACAGCGTGGGTTTCCGCGTTGTGCGCGATGTCGACAAATAAAACCGGATTCGCGTTTATACTGGCGCGCGTTCGCCACCCCCAACGAGGTCCGCCGGATGAAGCTGTTGTTCCCTAACGGAGAGCACGACGCGGTCGAAATCGGCCAAGGCGATGTCCTGGTCGGCGCCGGTGCCGACTGCGCCGTGATGCTGGCCGCGCCCGGCATTGGGCCGCAGCACTGCAAGCTTTTCGAGCGCGATGGCCAGACTTTCGTGCAACCGCTGGGCAATGTCGTGACCGTCCTCAACGGCAAGCAAATTGCCGCCGAAGCGCCGATAAAACCCGGCGACCTGCTGCTGTTCGCACGCGTCGGCGCGCGCGTGGTGGCGGTGGAGAAATCGCAGGCCCCGACCTTGCCGCGGCGTCCGCTTCCGGCGGGCGACGAAGATGGCCGCACCCGCGTACGCATGGCGCTGCCGAAATTCGTCATGCGCGGCGTGTCCGGGCCCACCTTCGGCAAGACCTTCGGTGTGGTCGGCGCGCTCACCCTGGGGCGCAGCGCCGAATGCGACATCAGCATTCCCAGCGACGAAATCTCCCGCCACCACGCCAAGTTGCAAGTCGTCCCCGATGGCGTGATGGTCGAGGACATGGGTTCGGCGAATGGCACCTTCGTCAACAATCAGCGCGTGCATGGCACGGTCCTGATGAAACACGGCGACGAGCTGCGCCTGGATACGGTGCGCTTCATGCTCATGTCGCCGGCCGCCGAAGCCGCCGCGGCCGCGCAGCGCTCGGTGGAACCGGTGGCGGCGGTCGCGCCGGCCAAATCCGGCAAGGGATTGTGGATCGCGATCCTAGTGATCTTGGCCCTCATTGCCGCCGTTGCGTTGTTTCTCCACTTCGGTGTCAGGGCTCTGGGCAAGATTTAGCCGCTAGGCTTTCGTGAGCGCCGCGAGCACCGGCGCCGCCTGCGCCTCGCGGCCGAGCGCGCGCGCCACGCGCGCGAGGCGTTCGCCGAGTTCTTCTGCCGTGTCCGCGCACAGCGTCGCATGGCCGACCTTGCGTCCGGCGCGCGGCGCCTTGCCGTAGTCGTGCCAGTGCGCGCGCGGCTCGGCGAGAACGGCGCGCGCATCGGGCAATTCGCCAATGAAATTCAGCATCACGCTGGTGCCCAGCGCCTGCGTGTCGCCGAGCGGCAAGCCGAGCACGGCGCGCACGTGGTTCTCGAACTGGCTGCAGGCGGTGCCTTCGATCGTCCAATGCCCGGAGTTGTGCACACGCGGCGCCATCTCGTTGCCGAGCACGCGGCCGTCCTTGACGAAAAGTTCGAGCGCGAACACGCCGACGTAATCCAGGTGCTCGGCGATAGCACGCGCGTGGCGGGCCGCGGCATCGGTCAGTGTGGCGGATTCGGGCGCCGGGGCGAGACTGGCCGAGAGGATGCCGTCGGCATGCCAATTCTGCACGAGTGGATAAATGGAAAATTCTGCATTACGGCCGGCGCCATTGCTGCCGCGCACCGCGATGACGGAAACTTCGCGGTCGAACGGCACCCAGGCTTCCAGGATTGACGGCGCCCTGGCGACCGCCTCCCAGGCGGCCTCGATATCGGCCGCGCCGCGCAGGCGGAACTGGCCCTTGCCGTCGTAGCCCAGGCGGCGTGTTTTCAGGATCGCCGGAAAGCCGAGAGCGCGCGCCGCACGTTCCAGGTCGGTGCGGCTGTCGACCGTGGCGAAATCCGCGGTCGCCAGGCCGAGGTCGCGGAACATGGATTTTTCCGCGAGACGATCCTGGGCCAGGGCGAGTGCGCGCGGATTCGGCGATACGCGCACGCGTTCAGCGAGCCAATCCGCGGTTTCGGCCGGCACGTTTTCGAAATCGAAGGTGGCGACATCGATGCGCGCGGCGAATTTCTCCAACGCCGCGAAATCGCGCCAGTCGGCCACCAGCAGCGGCGCGACCTGGCCGGCGCAGGCGTCGGCGACGCTGTCCACGGCGAGGAAGCGCGCGCCCAGCGGCGCGCCGGCCAGGGCGAGCATGCGCGCAAGCTGGCCACCACCCAGGATGCCGATCGTGTTCATCGTCGAATCATCACTGCCGCGGATCGGGCTGCCTTGGATCGGGATTCTGCAGGACCTGCGCTGTCTGCGTGGCGCGGAACTCGTCCAGACGCTGCGCGATGCCGGCATCTTCGGCGGCGAGCAGCGCGGCGGCGAACAGCGCCGCATTCGTCGCGCCGGCCTTGCCGATCGCGAACGTGGCCACGGGAATTCCGGCCGGCATCTGCACGATCGAGAGCAGCGAATCCATGCCGTTGAGCGCCTGCGATTGCACCGGCACGCCGAGCACCGGAACGCGGGTTTTCGCCGCGAGCATGCCGGGCAGGTGCGCGGCGCCACCGGCGCCGGCGATGATCGCGCGCAGGCCGCGCGCGCGTGCCTGACTGGCGTAATCGAACAGCAGGTCCGGCGTGCGGTGCGCAGACACCACGCGCACCTCGTGGGCGATGCCGAGCTTGTCGAGCGTCTCGGCGGCGTGCTGCAGCGTGTCCCAGTCCGAACGCGAACCCATCACCACGCCGATGCGCGGCTTCTGCGCTTTGCCGGTGTTCATGGCCTGTGCCCCTCAAAACGGATATTCTAAGGACTAACCGCGCCTTGCGATACTTTCGGGAAAGTTCGACGAAATGGATAAGCGATTGCTCGACATCCTGTGCTGTCCGGCGACGAAGCAGCCGCTGCGTGCGTTGACGCGCGCCGAACTCGATGCGCTCAACCACGCCATTGCTGCCGGCGGGGCACGCACGACGGCGCAGGCACCGGTGAGCGCGGCTCTGGCGGCGGGTTTGATTACGGCTGACGGCAAACGCGTCTACCGCATCGACGACGACATCCCGGTGATGCTGGCGGACGAGGCGATCATGGTGTCGCAACTGGACGGGTTTGCAGTGCGCTGAATGCGTTCGTCGGCGCAACGCTGCGCCCGGCGGATACGTCGTCATAACGTGAACTGTTTCACAATTTCGTGCATGGCCGAATTTATGCTTGAACGGGTGGGGAACAGGCACAGCGGGCGGCGGCGCCCGGCGGAATCCGCGCGATGAACAAACATGACGACACCAACAAGATCGTCGATTTGCAGCAGCGTCAGACGCCGCAGGCTGCGGGCGGCGACCGGCTCGGCGATCTGCTGCGTGCCGTGCGCGGTACTGCGCTCAAGCGCCTGCAGGGGCTGGTCGCGACCTTGTTCGAGAACATCGACGATGCCTTGTTCGACCTGGCCGAGAAGGCAGAGAACAACGCGATCCAGACCCAGTATTTCGACGGCATGCGCGAGGTGCGCAAGAAGCGTCAACTGGTCGAGCGCGTCTACCAGGAGCAACTCGCGCGCATCTTCAACGACTTCGCCAATGGCAAGTTGCAGGCGAACCGGCCCGACCCCACCAAGGCTGAGGGCGACGGCCTGTCGCTGGTCGAGGACAGCGAACTGGAAGAGTCGCTTGCCGTCGCCAGTGCGGTGGCGAAAAACGAAAGCCGGCTCGCGCGCCCACTGTACGCGCTGAACCAGCGCCTGTCGGTACTGCGCGGCGGAGCCAAGGTGGACGATGCGATCAATCCTATCGGACCGGCGCAGCTGTGCCAGGGTTTTCGCGTGGCCATGCGCGAGCTCGAGCTGAACCTGCAGACGCAATTGATCGTCTACAAGCTGTTCGACCGCTACGTGCTCGCTGGACTCGACCTGCTTTACGAGGAAATCGGCGCGCAATTGATTCAGGCCGGCGTGCTGCCGCAGATTCGCCACGTCGTCGCCGGCGGACCCCGCGGTTCGCGCCCGCCCGCCGCGCCGTTGCCGGCGGGCGTGCTGCCGTCGGCGGATGGCGATGGCATTGCCGAAGCGGGCCAGGCTGCGTATCCGGTGCAGTACGACCCCGCCGCGGCGCAACTGCAGATCGAGTTGTACAACACGGTGCGCGGACTGCTTGCCAATCGTCGCGCGGCCTTGCCGCAAGGCGAGGGTGCGGCCGATTTCGCGCCGGGCATGGGCGTGCCGTATATCGCGCCGACCGATCTGCTGTCCGCCCTGACCTTGTTGCAAAACCAGACCTGGGCAGCGCAAAGCAGTGCGTCTTCGGCGGCCGACGCGGCGCAGGCCGTGCAGCAGATCAAGCAGGCCCTGCTCGATCAGGCCGGCAAACTGCATGGCAACGACAAGGCGCATGTCGCCGGCGCCGACGAGGACACCATCGACCTCGTCGGCATGTTGTTCGAATATATCCTGCAGGATCGCAACCTGCCGGCGCAGATGCAGGCCCTGCTCGGACGTTTGCAGATTCCCTTCCTCAAGGCCGCGATTCTCGACAAGCACCTGTTTGCGCAGAAATCCCATCCGGCGCGGCAACTGCTCGACGCCATGGCCCAGGCCTGCATGGGCTGGTCCGAGGAATCGGACAAGGACCACCGCCTTTACGACAAGGTGAAGCAGACGGTGGAAATCCTGCTCAAGGATTTCGACGACGACCTGGGCATCTTCGAGAAGGAGCGCATCGATTTCGAGACGTTCCTCGATTCCAACCGCAAGCGCTCGGACCTGGCCGAGCAACGCGCCGCCGAAGCCACGCGCGGCCGCGAGAAGTTGCACTCGGCACGCCGCATTTCGGCGCGCGAAGTCCTGCAGCGCGTCGAGGGCAAGGAAATGCCCGAGATCGTGCGCACCGTGTTGACCCGGCCGTGGGCGAATTACCTGGTGCTCACGCTGCTGCGCCAGGGTGAGGATTCCAACGAATGGCGCCAGGCGCTGCGCTTCGCCGACGAATTCGTCTGGAGTGCGCAGCCCAAGACCAGCGATGCCGAGCGCATGCGCCTGAAGGGCATTCTGCCGGCGCTGGAAAAATCCTTGCGTCACGGCCTGGCCACGGTCGCGTACCACGAGAACGACGTCAAGCAGCTGATGCACGAACTCAACGCGTTCTACACGAACTTGCTCAACGGCGATACGCCGGCTGCCGCCGAAGTGGCGACAGCCGAAGAAGATGCGGCGCCGGGATTCGAGATCGTCGGCACCGCGACCGCGACCGCAGCGGCGATCGACAGCCCGATCGAGGAGGAAATCGTCCTGCGCGCTGAAGCGGCGGCGGCGCCACCCGAGCTCGGCGACGAGGACGAGAGCCTGCGCCAGGTCAGGGCCATGAAAGTCGGCACCTGGGTCGAGTTCACCGGTACCGACGGCGCGACCAAGGACCGCGCGAAGCTGTCGTGGATCAGTCCGATCAGCTCCAAATACCTGTTCGTGAACCGCAAGGGCCTCAAGGTGGCGGACAAGACCATGCAGGCGCTGGCCATCGAAATCCGCCGCGGCGACGCGGCGATCCTGGAAGAAGTGCCGCTGTTCGACCGCGCCCTCGATGCCATCGTCGAACGCCTGAAGGCGGCGCACGCCAAACCCGAAACATCCGCTGGTTGAGATGACGCACGCGATATTGTCGCAGCCGCCAGATCCGGCGGCCGTATCCGCCGATGTGCGCCGCGCACTTGCCGAGGACTTTGGCAGTGGTGACGTCACGGCCGACCTGTTGCCGCCGCATGCGCCGGCGCATGCGCGCGTGATCGCACGCGAGGCGGCGCTGGTTTGCGGGCGGCCGTGGTTCGATGCGTGTTTTCGCGAACGCGATGCGCAGGTGATTATCGACTGGCGCGTGGCCGAAGGCGCGCGCATTGAGGCCGAGACCATCGTTTGCGAACTGCGTGGCAACGCGCGGGCGCTGGTCGGCGCGGAACGCTGCGCGCTGAATTTCCTGCAGACGCTGTCCGGCACGGCAACCGTTGCCGCGCAGTACGCCGATGCCGTGCGCGGTACGCGTGCGACGATTCTCGACACCCGCAAGACCGTGCCCGGCCTGCGCCTCGCGCAGAAATACGCAGTGCGCTGCGGCGGCGCGGCGAATCACCGCATCGGCCTGTTCGACGCCATCCTGATCAAGGAAAACCACATCGCTGCGGCCGGCTCGCTTGCTGCGGCAGTGAAAGCGGCGCGCGCGCTGCATCCGGATTTGTTGCTGGAAGTGGAAGTCGAAAATTTCGACGAATTGAATGAGGCGCTGGCCGCCGGCGTCGACCGCATTATGCTCGACGAGTTTTCGCTCGACGGTATCCGCCGTGCGGTCGCGCACGTTGCCGGGGGCGTGACGCTGGAAGTTTCCGGCAGTGTGAGCCTGGATCACGTGCGCGTACTGGCGGAAACGGGCGTCGACTACATCTCGGTCGGCGCCCTGACGAAACACGTCCGCGCGATCGACTATTCGATGCGCGTCGTGCTGTAGTCGTTATTTCATTTGCGAAGCCGCGAAATCCCAATTCGCCAGATTCCAGAACGCTTCGACGTACTTCGGCCGCGCGTTGCGGTAGTCGATGTAATAGGCGTGTTCCCAGACATCGCAGGTCAGCAGCGGACGATCGGCGCCGGTGATCGGCGTCGCGGCGTTGGAGGTGCTGACGATGCCGAGCGAGCCATCCGCGCGCTGCACCAACCAGGCCCAGCCCGAGCCGAACGTGCCGGCGGCGAGCTTGCTGAAATCGTCCTTGAACTGGGCGAAGCCGCCAAATGCCTTCTTGATCGCGTCGGCGAGTTTGCCGGACGGTTCGCCACCGCCGGATTTTGATCCAGATGCTGGCGAAAGCGAGTTCCAGTAGAAGGTGTGGTTCCAGATCTGCGCGGCGTTGTTGAACATGCCGCCTTGCGCTTTCTTGACGATGGACACGAGATCCATGGCCTCGAATTCGGTGCCCTTGATCAGGTTGTTGAGGTTGGTCACGTAGGCTTGGTGGTGCTTGCCGTAGTGATAGTCGATGGTTTCGGCCGAAATATGCGGTGCCAACGCGTCGCGCGCGTAGGGCAGGGCAGGAAGTTCGATGGCCATGGCGTTCTCCTTTGGTTGAACCGACCATCAAGTATACGCGCCGCACTGCTACAATGCGCAGCATCGGCGCGGATGTCCCGCGCAGTCTGCCGTGACCCATGGACACTATCGAACGCATCAAGCAAACCGTGCAATCCAGTCCCATCGTGCTCTTCATGAAAGGCACGCCGCAATTCCCGATGTGCGGATTCTCGAGCCGCACCGCGCAGGCGCTCAAGGCGGTCGGCGCGGAGTACGCCTCGGTGAACGTGCTCGAGGACCCCGAAGTGCGCGCGAACCTGCCGCACTATTCGAACTGGCCGACGTTCCCGCAGTTGTTCATCAACGGCGAGCTGATCGGCGGCTGCGACATCACGCTGGAACTCTACGAGAGCGGCGAACTCGAGCGCATGGTCAAGGAAGCGAAAAAGGCCTGACCTGCGCATGCCCGCATCGACCCGCGCGTGCCTGCCGGCGGACTGGCGGGCGCCGCCCGACTATTTGCGCGAGCGCGTCGTGCTCGTCACGGGCGCGAACGGCGGGCTCGGTCGTGCCAGCGCGCTCGCCTGCGCGCGCGCGGGTGCGAGCGTTGTCCTGCTCGGCCGGCGCATTGCGCGGCTGGAAAAAGTCTACGACGAAATCGCGGCGTTGAAGGCCGCGCAGCCGGCGCTGTATCCGCTGGATCTCGCCGGCGCCACGCCGCGCGACTATGCGGAACTGGCGATCACCGTCGAACGCGAATTCGGCCGCCTCGACGGCATCGTCCACGCGGCCGCGCATTTCGATGACCTGCGACCGGCCGCGGATATCGAAGCCGACGACTGGCTGCGCGGCATGCACGTCAATGTGTCCGCACCGTTCCTGCTCACGCAGTCCTGCTTGCCGCTGTTGCGCGAGGCCAGACAGGCCGGCGTTGTGTTCATACTCGACGATCCTGCGCGCATGGGCCGTGCCTTCTGGGGCGCCTACGGCGTGGCCAAGCACGCGCTGGCGGGCATGGTTTCGATCCTGCGCGATGAATGGGAATCCACGTCCGTGCGCGCGCATGCGCTGCTGCCGGCGCCGATGCGCACGCGCCTGCGCGGAACGGCCTATTTCGGCGAGAACGCACTTGAGCTGCCCTTGCCCGATGCCGCCGCGAACGCGGTGGTGTATCTGCTCGGTGATGAAGGCGTGGCCGTGCAGGCGACCCTGGATTTGCGTTGAGCGCGTTGTGATATAAAACGCGCAGCCATAGCCGGGGATAGCATCGTGGAACACAGTCTGAGCACGCTGTCGGCGGGCGTCCTGCTGTTTCTGATCCTGGATCCGCTCGGCAATATCCCGCTGTTCCTGAGCCTGCTCAAGAACGTGGCGCCGGAACGCCGGCGTCGCGTGCTCGTACGCGAACTGTTGATCGCACTGGTGGTTTTGTTCGCGTTCCTGTTCGGCGGTGGCTATGTGCTCTCCGCGCTGCAATTGCGCACCGAGTCGGTCAGCATCGCCGGCGGCATCGTGCTGTTCCTGATCGGCGTGAAGATGATTTTCCCGCCGCGCGAGGGTGGTATTTTCGGCGGCGCGACCGGCATGGAACCTTTCATCGTGCCGATGGCCATACCCGGCGTGGCCGGTCCGTCGGCCATGGCGGCGTTGATGCTGCTGACCAATTCGCATCCGGGGCGTACCGCTGACTGGAGCATCGCGCTGTTCTGCGCATGGTTCGCCACGGCAGTGATCCTGCTGTCGTCGACGTACCTGTTCCGCTGGCTCGGTGCCAGCGTGCTGACGGCGCTGGAGCGGCTGACCGGAATGCTCCTCGTCGCGCTTTCGGTACAGATGTTCCTGGATGGTGTGGTCGTGTATCTGGGCAAACACTAGCCGTAACGGGTTTGTCACGACCACCGGTTAGATTTGTTCAGGCCTTGTGCGCAAAATCTTGGGATTTTGTTAAACTGGTCCAAAGCGGGGGCCGGAAATTCCGCTCTAGGGGCAAAACCGTGTTTGGGTTGCTGCGACATCGCAAACCGCAGCAGTACGGAAATATGCCGTTGTTTCGGTATTCAGTGAGGGGTATGCAGATGAACAAGCGATTCGGGATGCAGATTTTGTTCTGGCTGCTGGCTTCGATGCTGGCCATGTCCAGCGCGTTCGCACAGACCACGTCGGCAGGGTTGTCGGGCCGCGTCACCGATGCAGCCGGCAAGCCGGTCGCCGGTGCGACGGTGCGTATCGTGCACGTGCCGTCCGGCACGGCCTCGGTCACGACCACCGACGTCAATGGCCGCTACGTCGCGCAGGGTTTGCGCGTCGGCGGCCCCTACCATGTGGAAGCCACCGGCAATGGCATCAAGGAAATCGATGCCGAGAATATCTACATCGAACTTGGCCAGGTCGCCACGGCCAACCTCGCCGAAGCCGCGGCGGCCGCGACACGACTCGAAGGCGTGACCGTCACCGCGTCCGCCCTGGACTCGCAGTTCAACGCGGACAACAAGGGCCTGGGCACCAGCATCAGCGGACGTGCGCTGGAAACCGCCATCAGCGGCAACCGCTCGCTGGACGACATCGCCCGCCTTGATCCGCGCATCACCGTCACCGACCAGAACGACGGTTCGATCTCCCTGGCCGGCCAGAACAACCGTTACAACAACATCAGCGTCGACGGCCTGTCGGTGACCGATCCGTTCGGCCTGAACTCCAACGGCCTTGGCTTCACCGGTTCGCCGATCTCGCCCGACACCATCGCCGCCTACGAGATCAAGGCCACCGATTACGACGCCGCGTTCGACTCGGTCGGCGCGAACATCAATGCCGTCACCAAGTCGGGCACCAACGAGTTCCACGGTTCGGTGTACGGCGCGTTCACGGACGGCAGCAACATGATTGGCGATAGCCGCAGCGGCGCCAAATACACGGGCTTCGACCAGAACAAGATTTATGGCGTCACCCTGGGTGGCCCGATCATCAAGGACAAGCTGTTCTTCTTCGCCGGGTACGAGGACCAGAAAGTCACCGGCATCCAGGGCGTCGGCACCGATGCCGTTTCCACCGGCGATCTGACTCAGGCGCAGGTGGATGCGGTCGCACAGGCATTCACGTCCATTGGCATCGATCCGGGCACCAATGGCGGCGGTGGCGCAGGCCTGACCCAGGAAGACAAGCGCTCCCTGGCCAAGCTGGACTGGAACATCAGCGACAGCCAGCGCGCCAGTTTCACCTACCAGCGCACCGAGGAGAACCGGCCGACCCCGTACTCCGCGTACGTGAAGCCGTCCAGCGTCATCCTGTCCAGCGATTTCTACACCGTCGCCAGCAAGACCGACAATTATTCCTTGCAGTTGTTCAGCGACTGGACCGATACCTTCAGCACCGAGTTCAAGCTCGGCTACCAGAAGTACGACAACACCAATGGGGCGGCCAAGAACCAGCCCGAGGTCTATGCCTGCTTTACCGCCGTGGCCGCCAACTGCCCCAACAATCCCGGCAGCGTTCCCAGCAGCGTCGACTGGGTCATCGCGGGCGAGGATCGCTTCCGCCATGAGAACTCGATCGCCAGCAAGCGCCTCAATGGCACCTTGGCCGGCACCTGGCATCTGGGCGACCACGTCGTCAAGGCTGGTTTCGACTACCTGAGCAACAAGACGGCCGACGTTTTCGGCCAGTTGCTGCACGGTTCCTACGGGTTCTACGACAAGAACGGCAATGGCACGCCCGCGGATGAAATCGCCGCTGGCAACTATGGCACTTATCTTGTGAATGTCCTCCCGAACGGCGTCACCCTGGCCGACAGCGCCGGAACCTGGAAGTACACCCAGATCAGTCCGTTCGTGCAGGATACCTGGCAGGCGACCGACCGACTTTCGCTTACCTACGGTGTGCGCATCGACATGCCGAATTCCGATCATGCGCCTCCGGTCGCGATCGAGAACTCGGGAATTGCCGGCGTGACCGCGGGTGCGCCCGTGTGGCAAAGCCGTTTCGGCTATCCGAGCAACACCGAACTGGGCGGCAAGAATTCCGTCATTGAACCGCGTGTGGCCTTCAACTACAACTTCGACACCACACTGCGGATGCAATTGCACGGTGGTGTGGGCTTGTTCCAAAGCGTGCCGCCCACCGTGTGGCTGTCCAACCCGTACATCAACAATGGCGTGGTCGGGTCGAAACAGTACAACAACAGCACACTGGGCAATCCTCCCTTCAGCCCCGATCCGAACAACCAGCCCGGCCCAGCGTCGATCACGGCTGGTGTGTGTGGCGGTTCCGCCGGCGTCTGCCAGATCGATGTGCTCGATCCGAACTTCAAGCTGCCGACGTCGCTGAAGTTCAATCTGGCCTTCGATTCCGAACTGCCGTGGTGGGGCCTCGTCGGCTCGGCCGAGTACATGATGATCAAGTCCAACGACGCCATCGCCTACATCGCGCCGAACATCGGCGTGCTGAACGGTAAAATGCCGGACGGTCGCAATTCGTACTGGAAGACTGCCGGCACGACCGGCTCTGGCACCAACTTCGGCGCCTATCCGGAGATCAACACCCGCTCCACCGAGCTGACCAATACCAGCCAGGGCATGAGCAACTCGATTACCCTGGCGGTGAGCAAGCCCTGGGACAACGGCTTGAGCGGTACCATCAGCGCGACTTTCGCCCATGCCACCGATATCAACCCGGGCACCAGTTCGCAGGCGTACTCGAACTTCAACTACAACGCGCGCATCAATCCGAACGAAATGGTCGCGGCGCCGTCGCGCTTCAACATCCCGCTGTCGTTCAAGGCGGCGTTGAACTGGGATCACGCGTTCTTCGGCGACAACAAGACCACGGCCTCGTTGTTCTACAACGGCCACAGCGGCCTGCCCTATAGCTGGATCTTCGGCAGCGACGTGAATGGCGACTCCTTGTCCAACGATGATCTGGCCTACATCCCGCTGAAAAACGACCCGCGCGTGAGCTACGGCACCGCCACCCAGGCGCAGATCGATTCCTTCAATGCCTATATCGACAGCAACTCCTACCTGAGCAAGCACCGCGGACAGATCGCCGCACGCAATGCCTCGAACTCGCCGTGGGTGAACCAGCTCGACCTGGGCCTGCAGCAGGAACTGCCGGGCTTCTTCGGCAAGGACAAGTTCGTCGTGCGCATGGACATCTACAACTTCCTGAACCTGCTCAACAAGAAGTGGGGCGACGTGGACAACGCCGGTTTCTTCGGCACGCGCTACCTGGTCCCCTCTGCGACCGCGGCGAATGGCCAGTACGTCTACAACTTGAGCAAGCCGCCGCAGGGCTACACCTTGTACGACAGCTACACGAATCCGTCGCGCGTGGTTTCCCGCTGGCAGCTTCTGCTGACCTTGCGCTACAAGTTCTAAACGCGTCTCACCGGCCGTACCCGAACCGGCGCCCGCGAGGGTGCCGGTTTTTTTTCGGTTACACTTCTGACATGAACAGACAAACTCAAACCACGAAACTTCCCACCGTCAACGCCCGCATCGCACCGGTTGCCGGCATGGACATCCTCTCGCGCAACGAAGTCACGCGCCTGCGCGACGCCAGCCAAGGCGGCCTCAACGCATTGCTGCGCCGCTGCGCGCTGGCCGTGCTCACCTCCGGCAGCGAGAACGACAATGCGCTGGGCATATTCGAAAGCTATCCCGATTTCGACATCCAGGTGCTGCAGCAGGACCGCGGCATCAAGCTGGAACTGAAGAACGCGCCGGCCAGCGCCTTCGTCGACGGCCACATCATCCGCGGCATCCACGAGCTCCTGTTCGCGGTGGTGCGCGACATCGTCTACGTCGCCAATCAGATCCAGGCCGGGCGCTTCCAGCTCGACGACTCGCACGGCATCACCCACGCGGTGTTCGAGATCCTGCGCAATGCACGTGCGCTCAAGCCGAACCAGGAGCCGAACCTGGCGGTGTGCTGGGGCGGACATTCCATCTCGCGCACCGAATACGACTACACCAAGAAGGTCGGCTACGAACTCGGCCTGCGCGGTTTCGACATCTGCACCGGTTGTGGTCCGGGTGCGATGAAGGGGCCGATGAAGGGCGCAACCATCGCGCACTCCAAGCAGCGCATGCGCTCGCGCCGCTACATCGGCATCACCGAGCCCGGCATCATCGCCGCCGAATCGCCAAACGCGATCGTCAACAACCTGGTGATCATGCCGGATATCGAAAAGCGCCTGGAAGCCTTCGTGCGCGCCGGCCATGGCATCATCGTGTTTCCGGGCGGCGTCGGCACCGCCGAGGAAATCCTGTACCTGCTCGGCATCCTGCTGCATCCCGCGAACGCCGGCATACCGTATCCGCTGGTGTTTTCCGGACCGCGCGAATCGGCGGCGTATTTCGAGCAGATCGATGCGTTCCTGAAGCTGACGCTCGGCAACGACGTGGCCGAGCGTTATCGCATCGTCACCGGCGATCCGGCGCAAACCGCGCGCCTGCTGTCGGCGGGCGTGGAAAAAGTGCGTCTGTACCGCCTCGACAACAAGGATGCGTTCTTCTTCAACTGGGCGCTCAGCATCGAACATGCGTTCCAGCAGCCGTTCCGGCCGACACACGCGAACATGGCCGGGCTGAACCTGCAGCGCGACCAGCCGCGGCATCTGCTCGCCGCGGACCTGCGCCGGGCGTTCTCCGGCATCGTCGCCGGCAACGTCAAGGAAGAAGGCTTGCGCGCGATCGCCGAGAACGGACCGTTCGTGATCGACGGCGACCCGGAGATCATGCGCGCCCTGGATGCGCTGCTGGCGAGTTTCGTCGCGCAGCAGCGCATGAAGTTGCCGGGCACTGCGTACGTGCCTTGTTATCGCGTCAAGACCTGAACAAGCTGCTACGCTTGTTCTTGCGTGCGCATCACGCCACGCGTACGGCGGCGCGTACGCTTTCGCGACCGTGGCTCTTGAGCTTTTCCTTGAGCTTCTTGACCTGGCGATCGAGTTTGTCCGCCAGTGCGTCGATCGCGGCGTACAGATCGGCGGCTTGGGCGTCGGCATGAATGATCTTGTTGTTCGCGCAATGCAGCGTGGCTTCGGCTTTTTGCAGCAGCTTTTCCACGCTCAAGGTGACGTTGACGTCGTGCAGATGGTCGAAGTGGCGGACGATGCGTTCGAGCTTGCCGACCGCGTAATCGTGCAGGGCGGGAGTGACGGCAACCTGATGACCGCTGACATTGATCTGCATAACCTGCCTCCAGAAATTGACGAATGAGACGTCGTCCCGCGCTGGCGGGACATTGATTCAGACCTGCGATCTCCACTGGGGTTCCAGTGCGCTCCTTTCAGCCGAGCCGGCTGCGTTCGTTGGATGAGGGGATGTGCAGCGCCTCGCGGTACTTGGCCACGGTACGCCGTGCGACTTCGATGCCGCGGCGATTCAGTTCCGTGGCGAGGGTTTGGTCCGACAATGGCCGCGCCGGGATTTCCTCGTCGATCAGCTTGCGGATCATCGCCTGGATCGCGGTCGCCGAAGCGGCACCGCCATCGACGGTGGCCACGCCGGAAGAGAAGAAATACTTGAACTCGAACGTGCCGCGCGGCGTGTGCAGGTACTTGCGCGTGGTCACGCGCGAAACGGTGGATTCGTGCATGCTGATTTCTTCGGCTATGTCGCGCAGCACCAGTGGGCGCATCGCTTCTGGCCCGAAATCGAGGAACGCGCTTTGCGCGCGCACGATCGCGCTGGCGACCTTGAGCACGGTGTCGGCGCGGGTCTCCAGGCTCTTGATCAGCCAACGCGCCTCCTGCAGTTGCCCGCGCAAGTACGACGCGTCGTCGCGGCGCGCGCGCGCGATCAGGCCGGCGTACTGCTGGTTGATGGACAGCTTGGGCTGGCAGTTCGGACTCAGGCCCACGCTCCAGCGGCCGTTGTGCCTGAACGCGTAGGCATCCGGTGCGACATACTCGGCCTTGCCGGCATTGATCTGGGCGCCGGGCTTGGGGTCGAGCGAGCGGATCAGGGCGATGGCCGCGTCCAGGCAGTCGGCGTTGACTTTCAATTGCCGGCACAGGCGCGTACGGTCGTTGCGCGCCAGTTCCTCGAGGTGCTCGGAGGCCAGTGCCTTGGCCGCGTGCCAGCCGGGAGTCTGCGCATCGCAGGCGTCCAATTGCACGCACAGGCATTCGCTCAAGCTGCGGCTGCCCACGCCGAGCGGGTCGAATTGCTGGATGCGGTGGCGCACGGCTTCGATTTCGTCCGCGCCGACCCGGTACAGGCTGGCGAGGTTGGACTGCAACGTCTCGTCGCTTTCGTGCAGGTAGCCGTCGTCGTCGATCGCCTCGATGATGGTGACGCCGATGGCGCGGTCGCGTGCCGACATCGAGGTGAGATTGAGCTGCCACAAGAGATGATCGCGCAGATCCTCCGGTTCGCTGTCCTGGGCCTCGAATCCCTCGCTATCGTCGGGCATGGGCGCGCGGTAGTCGCTGCGCTCGCGCTCGAAATCCATGGGTTCGTCGTAGTTGGGCTCGTCGTAGTTCGGTTCTTCGCGTTCGGCGGTTGCCGATTCGCCGTCGCCGGCAATGTCGACCACGGTTTCGCCATCGGCCTGCGCTTCGGCCTCGCCATCGCCGCCTTCGGCTTCGGCCAGTTCCAGCAGGGGATTGGATTCGAGCGCTTCGCGCAACTCCATTTCCAGCTCGACGCTGGACAATTGCAGCAAGCGGATCGCCTGCTGCAACTGCGGCGTCAACGCCAGTTGCTGGTTGATTCGAAGTTGTAACGCGGGCTTCACTGCGGATTCCAGGCGGGCGCGGACTGCGTCCGAAACTTGAGGATAGCCCCGGTGCGGGGCTGTCCGTCAATGCCCACAATCGCGCTATACTGGGCGGGTTGGCGCAATGCCAGCCCGGCAAAGCTACATCCGGAATTCCTTGCCCAGATACACCTCGCGCACCTGATCATTGGCCAGCACCTCGGCCGGCGCGCCCTTGGCCAGCACGCTGCCCTCGCTCATGATGTAGGCGCGGTCGCAAATGCCCAGCGTTTCGCGCACGTTGTGGTCGGTGATCAGGATGCCGATGCCGCGCGCGCGCAGTTGTTTCACGATGCGCTGGATTTCGACCACCGAAATCGGATCGATGCCGGCGAAGGGTTCGTCGAGCAGCATGAAACGCGGCTTGGCGGCCAGCGCGCGAGTGATTTCCACGCGCCGGCGCTCGCCGCCCGACAGGCTCACGCCGCGGTTGTCGGCGATGTGCGCGATCTGCAATTCGTCAAGCAGGGATTCGAGTTCGGCGCGGCGCCCGGCGGCATTCAGGTCCTCGCGCAACTCAAGTATTGCCAGAACGTTCTCGGCCACGGTCAGGCGCCGGAAAACGGACGGTTCCTGCGGCAGGTAGCCCACGCCGAGCCGTGCGCGTGCGTGCATCGGCATCTGCGTGATGTCGTGCTCGTCCAGGCTGATGCGGCCGGCGTCGGCGCCGATCAGGCCGACCACCATGTAGAACGTCGTAGTCTTGCCGGCGCCGTTCGGGCCGAGCAGGCCGACGACCTCGCCTTGTTCCAGCGAGAACGCGAAATCGCGCACGACGGCGCGGCCGCGAAAGCTCTTTTGCAATCCGGTGGCGGCCAGCATCAGTGCGCGGCCGCGGCCTTGCTGCAATCGGCGTTGGCGGCCGGCTTGGGTTGCTGGCTCTTGGGCTGCATCACCATGTGTACGCGGCTGGACGCGGAAGAATCACCGCTTTCCATCTCGCCGGTGTTGGTGTTGTAGCGCATGCGCTCGCCGTGGAACTCGCCCTTGCCGTGCTGGATCACGGTGACGTTGCCACTGAGCAGCGCGATGCCGGTGAGGTTGTCGTAGTCGATGTTGTCCGCGTCGGCCGTCATCAGGCCGCAATCGCCGTCGTGCACCTGCTGCAAGTGCGCCGGCTTTCCGGTCAGCACGACGCGCGTCAGGCTGCCGGTGTTGCCGTTCGCGTCGGCGACGCCCGAAGGATTGCGGTAGATCGTGGCGTGATCGGCGTGGGCCTGCATCGAACCCTGCGCCATCACCACGTTGCCGTCGAGCTGGGTGATGTCCGGATCGCCGGCCTTGCCGGTGCGGCTTTGCGTGGACTTCTGGTAGTTCGCGTCGATGTTCATCGGCTGGCTGCGGTCGGTACTCAGCGCGAACGCAGATTGCCCGAGGAAGAGCGCGGCACAGGCGGCGGCAAGGCGAATGGGATTATGGGTTGGCATGGTTGGCGGGCAGCAGGGTCCAGTGGACGTTGGACAAGAATTGCACGGTTTTCAATCCCAGGTCGGCTTGCATGCCGACACCGTGGACGATGTGACCGGGTTCGGTGATCGTGGCGAGGGCAGCGGTTTGCATGGTCTTTCCCTGTGCCGAGGATAAGACCTGGCCCTTGCCCGGGGAAGTCACGGTCAGGTCCGAGGTGAGCAATTGCGCCGGCGGCGTGCCGGGGCCTGGCAGGCGGTGCATGTCGACCTTGCCTTCGAGCTTCATCAAGGTGCCGTTCTTGTCGACCCAGGCCGAAACGGAGTTGCCTTTCCACACGTGCTGGCCGTTGTCGACAATGGTGTAGTCCGGCGACGTCACGAAGATCGAACCGTCTTCGGCGCGGCGTACCAGGCGCGGTCCGGCGACGCTGAAGCTGTGCTGGCCCTGGGCGTCGAGCGCGTCGATGGAAAAGTCGGAGAGGGTGTAGTCCGAGCGCGGTGGTCCGACGAAGGCGGGCGCAGCTTCGCGCGGCGCGAACACCCACACCAGGATTTGCGTGGCCAGCGCAAGCACGGCCAGTAACGCGATGGCGAAGACGAGACGGCGCTCCATCAGACGAACCTGGCCAGTTCGGACTCGCCCTTGCCGTGCGCGGCGAGCAGCAGGTCGCAAACCTCGCGGACCGCGCCTTCGCCGCCGCGCGCCTGCGTGCGCCAGCGCGCGCGTTCGCGCACCCACGGGTGCGCGTTCGCCACGGCGATGGAAAGCCCGACGCGCTGCATGATGGCGAGATCCGGCAGGTCGTCGCCGCAGTAGCAACATTGTTCCGGTGCGAGTTTGAGCGCATGGATCAGCTGTTCGTAGCTGGCGAGCTTGTTTTCCTGGCCCTGGTAGACGTGTGCGATGCCCAGTTCCGCGGTGCGCTCGGTGACCATGTGGGAGAGGCGCGCAGTGATGATGCCGACCTCGATGCCGTTCGCCATCAGGCGCTTGAGGCCCAATCCGTCGTGGACGTGGAACGCCTTGGATTCACGGCCGTCGTCGCTGTAGTACAGGCGGCCGTCGGTGAGCACGCCGTCGACATCGAACAGGGCGAGTTTGATTTTCGCCGCGCGCTCGCGGATATCGGCGGGCAGGTCGTTGAGATGCGAATACGCCATCTCAGACCACGCGTGCGCGCAGCAGGTCGTGGATGTTGAGTGCGCCGACGACGCGGTTGTCCGTATCGACCACGAGCAGGGCGTGGATCTTGTGCGCCTCCATCAGGCGCGCGGCTTCCACCGCAAGTTTGTCGGCGCCGATGGTCTTGGGGTGCGCGGTCATCAGCGCCGTCACCGGCGTGGTGCGCAGGTCGATGGTCTGGTTGTCCACGGCGCGGCGCAAGTCGCCGTCGGTGAACACGCCGAGCAGGTGTGCCGCGTCGTCAACGATCGCAGTCATGCCCAGGCCCTTGCGCGTCATTTCCATCAAGGCCTCGGACAGGCTCGCCGAGGCGCCGATGCTCGGTACTGCCTCGCCCATGTGCATCACGTCGGCGATGTGCAGCAGCAGGCGCCGGCCCAGGATGCCGGCCGGATGCGAACGGGCGAAATCCTCGTCGGTGAAGCCGCGCGCCTCGAGCAGCGCGATCGCGAGCGCATCGCCCATCACCAGCGCCGCCGTCGTGCTGGCGGTGGGTGCGAGGTTGAGCGGGCAGGCTTCGGCCGGCACGCTGACATCCAGGTGCACGTCACTCATGTCGGCAAGCGAGGAAGACGGATTGCCGGTCATCGCC
>DATIOA010000079.1:0-10866 GCA_035473575.1 Rudaea sp.
TTGGCCAGCACCTGCAGGTAGTACTCCAGGGCGTTGTTGCCCTGCGGCGCAACGTAGCGCTTCTCGCTGAAAGCGGTGCTGGCCGCCTTCATCAGCTGGTCTTGCGTCATTTCCGGAGCGGGCGCCGGCGCGCTCGCCACAGGTGCCGCGGCGGTGGCGGCCGGAGCGGCCGGTTTCGCCGGCGCGGCCGGCGGCGGCGAGTTGCCGCCGCAAGCGGCAACGATCAGGCCAAGGACGGCGACGGGAAGGAATCGGGCAAACCCGGACGCTGCAGTTGGGATGTTCTCAATTTTGTCGGCCATGATCGGAAAGTCCGCTGAAGGAAAAGGAACCGCGCCTTTTCGCGTGCAACTTTCTGGCCAACCGCGTCAACGGGCACCTCGGCCCCCTGACTCGGCCACAGCGCGGTATGCACAAGGTAGCGCACTGTGACGGCTGCCGCAAATGCAGGCGGGTAATGCGCCCGGTCTGCGCAATCCTTGGCGGACGCGACCGCGCCGTCGCCATCCCTGGCGTTACTGGAATCCGTCCTTGAAGATCCCGTCGTCGTCGGGAATCACGAGCAGGCTCGCCGAGCGTGGCGGCAACGCGGACAAGGTCAGCGCGCCGCTCGTGATATTGCCGCTGCCCGTCTGCGCCAACGCGCTGGCCCCGGTGAAGCCGTAGAGTTTCCAGGCGGCGGTGTGGCTGGCGTTGAAGCTCAGCGCCACATCGTGGGCAACCGTGTCCTTGTTGGTCAGCAGCACGAACGTGCGCGCGTTGCCGTGGAAGGCATAGGCGCCGACCCGGTCGACGTTGGCGCTGGTCGCGCCGATGCTGTCCCCCTGCACGCGGCCGCCGACGCCATCGTAATTCAGGAAGATGGAAAATCCGCGCTCGGCCGGACTGTTCGCTGCCGGCGCAATCCAGCGCGTTGCCAGATCCACGCCTTCGCGCGCGAAGATCGCCAGCGCCTCGGCCTGCGCCACGGCGCCATCGCCAGTCTGATCCTGATCCCAGGCGTATTCGGTGATGGCCAGTTTTGTGCCGGGACAATACGAATCGATCCAGGCGCGCGCACGAGGAATCAGGTTCGGGAATGGATAGTGCAAGGGATCATCCCCGCCAACGCCATCCACACCGCCGATCCACGATTCCGACCGCCAGCCTGGATCGTATAATTCCTTCAGTGAGCGTAAGCGTCGGCCAACAGTCGCCGTATCGTCGTCGTTGCCGTAGATTTGCCCGGCAGCGCCGTTCGGGTCCTGTGGATACCAGTGCAGATCCAGGTAATCGACCAGGCGCACGCCGTGCTGCTGCTGGTAGGCGCACACCTGCTGCAGGTACCAGACGACGAACGGCGTGCCGCCGTGACTGCTGCGGTCGCTGCCATCGAGGCAGTTGTCGGCCGCCGAACCAAACAGATCGCAATAACCCCAGGTCACCGGTCCGGTGACGAGCGCGCCGGGCTCCTGCTGCTTGACCGCACTGGCATAGTCGACCGTGCTCTGCCAGATCTCGTCGTACGTCGGCGGCTGTGGATGCACGTCGCGGTGCGTGGAATTCCACAGCATCACCTCGTTGTCGAGGGCGAACAGTTTCACACCACCGTTCGCCGCCGTGCCGAATGTCGCCTGCATGTGCGCGATCCACTGCTGCTCGAACGGCGGCGTGACCGCAGTCGAGGTGTCGGTGGGACTGTTGTTGACGATCAGTCCCCCGCTGCAATACCCGGTCTGGTTGACGGCTGGATTGCAGTAGCCACTGCCGGCATCGGTGTCGTACGGGTCCATGGCCGGCGCCCCGTAGGGATTCGCAATTTGCGTACCGTATTTGGCGACCGAAAATCCGGCAAAGTACGGGTGACCGGACGGACTATCGCTTCGCGGCGTCCAGCCAATGGTCGGAATTGTCATCAATGGCTGCGCAGCCACCGCCTTGGCACAGTAAACGAACGCATCAGCGGAATTTGCCGGTGCCCCCGTGCAGTTCACCGCGTCATTCGGGATGTTCTCGAAATAGTAGTCGAAGGCGTGGTTGGCGGTATCGGTCTGCCAGTTGTAGCGCGTGGTTGAATTGCCGCCCCAGCGGTCAACGGTGTAACCCATTTGCGCATTTCGGGCCGGGTCGCCGAACGCGACACCGAAAATCAGCGGGCTGAACGGATGCACATTCGCCGTAGCATCGACGCTGATATTGACGGCCCCGATGGCAACGCCCGAGGACAATGCTGCCACGAGTCCGAGAACCATGCGCATGAGGTGCTCCCGCGTGTTGCGCCAGACTAGGCGCTCGCATGCTGGAAAAACATCCGACTGCGTCACAGTCGCAGCCTGGGCAGGGAACGGGAGAAAAACGAAGGGAGTCCGGATAAGGACTCTCCCTGCGCTGGGCAAGTCACAGGGAGAGTGAACCGATCTATCAAAGATGTAATAGTGAACTTTCCCGCCGCGGTCGTCGAATGAATCCGGTTCCGGGCGAATCCGGACGCTGAACCCTCGTCCGGTCGGCTCAGGCGAATCCTTGCGCCTTTTGATCGAGCCAGTGTATTGCCTTGCGAGAAGTGTTGCTTACTTCTTCTTCGCGGTCTTGCGTGCAGTCTTCTTGGCGGCCTTGGCCTTCACGGTCTTCTTGGCGGCCTTCTTAGCGGGTTTCTTTTTTGCAGCTTTCTTCATAGCCATATCGCGTCTTAGCTCCTCGTCAGTTGGTAGTTGCTGCCCAGTAAAAGCGTGCAGGAACGCTTCGCACAGCAGATCGCTGTTCGTCGCGTGCCTGAGGTTGTTCACTTGCCGGCGTGTGCGTTCATCGGAGAGAAGTCTGAGTACGTGAAGCGGTATCGACACCGTCACTTTTTTCACGGCGACTGATTTGTGGCCGTGTTCTATGTAAGGTTGTACGAACTTCTCTCGCGCCATAAATCCTGTTACGCGTGTGTTACGCCGTGGCAAAAATTATTCCCGGATTTTTTCCGTGTCAACAAGTTTGTGCGTGCGGCGCCGGCCGCGGACAACCCACCCCGCATCCATCCAAACCGGATTGCGGCAACGACAAACGGTCGCCGGAGCCGCATCGATTTATTAATATGGACATCTATACGTCTTGAACGCCATACACCGATACGGCGCAGCACGGCGCGTGCGATCGGCCGCGAACCGGCGCAGAGCAAGCAAATATGCGGCCTGCAGACGTGTGCGCACGATCGCGCGCCACGCATGCAAGCGCGCCACGCGAATGCTTGATCGAAATAACGCTCGAATCGCATTCGTCGTCGCGTACGCTCGCCACGACGTGCGCAGCGATCGCAAACACGCGCCAGGCGGGTCCGATCCGCCTCGAAAAAAAAATTTCGGCCGACGCCGAATCGGCGTGCCCGAACGCACCATTTGCGCAAAACTGCGCAACTTTCGCGGACCTACAAACGCATCGCGCGCGTCGGGAGTCGACGCGCGCGATGGAAGTTTCGGAGAATATTTTCGCGTGATCGCGCGGCGGGATATCGGCGCGATCGACCGTCAGTGCTCTTCGCTTTCGATCAACTCGGCGTAGGCATCCGGATCGAGCAGCTCTTCGTTTTCTTCGGCGAGGTTGCTCGGCTTGACCACGAAAATCCAACCTTCGCCGTACGCGTCCTCGTTGATCGTCTCGGGCTTCTCGGCGAGCGCGCTGTTGACCGACACGACCTTGCCGGAAACCGGCGCGTAGATGTCCGAAGCGGCCTTGACCGACTCGACCACGGCGCAGGCATTGCCAGCCGTCACGTCGTCGCCGACGCTGGGCAGTTCGACGTAGACCAGGTCGCCGAGCAGGCCCTGTGCGTGCTCGGAGATGCCAATGGTCACCGTGCCGTTGTCCTCGACACGCGCCCATTCGTGGGACTTCATGAATTTCAGATCGCCGGGGATTTCATTCATTGCCGTGGTCCTGGATGACGGATGCCGCTGTGCCGATTTTACACACGAACAGGCAGGGTGAAGTCAAATGCCTTCGATCGCCTTGCCATCGCGCACGAAAGGATATTTCACCACGCGCACCGGCACCAGCTTGCCGCGGATGTCCACCTGCGCGCTGGCGCCGTTGCCGGCGGGCACGCGTGCGAACGCGATCGCCTTGCCCAGCGTCGGCGAGAACGTGCCGGACAGGATCTCGCCGTCGCCACGCGCGGTGACGACGCGTTGGCCGTGGCGCAGCACGCCCTTGTCGTCCATCACGAGGCCAACCATGACGCGGCGGACGCCGTCGGTCTTTTGTTTTTCCAGCGCGGCGCGGCCGATGAAATCGCGACCCGCGTCGAGTGCCACGGTCCAGGCCAGCCCCGCTTCCCAGGGCGTGATGGACTCGTCCATGTCCTGGCCATACAGGTTCATGCCCGCTTCCAGGCGCAACGTGTCGCGCGCGCCCAGACCTGCCGGCCTTACGCCAGCCGCGGCGAGCCGCTTCCACAAATCGACGGCTTGCGCCTCGGGCACGATGATTTCGTAGCCGTCCTCGCCGGTGTAGCCGGTACGGGCGATGAACAAACCATCGCCCTCGCAGGCGACGAACTTGCCCAGCTTCTCGACCTTGGCGCGCGTCGCGTCACTCAACAAGGAATGCATCTTGGCGCGCGCGTTCGGGCCCTGCACGGCGATCATGGCCAGGTCCGCGCGTTCGGTCACGGACACGCCGAACGCACTCGCCTGCTGGTTGATCCAGGCCAGGTCCTTGTCGTGCGTGGCCGCATTGACGACGACGCGGAAGAAGTCCTCGGCCAGGAAATACACGATCAGGTCGTCGATGACGCCGCCGTTCTCGTCGAGCATGCACGAATACAACGCCTTGCCCGAAACCTTCAGCTTGTCGACGCTGTTGGCGAACAGATGGCGCAGGAAATCCCGCGTCTTCGCCCCGCGCAGGTCGACCACGGTCATGTGCGAGACGTCGAACATGCCCGCGTCGCGGCGCACGGCATGGTGTTCCTCGATCTGCGAGCCGTAGTTGAGCGGCATGTCCCAGCCGCCGAAGTCGACCATCTTGGCGCCGTGCGCGCGATGGGCAGCGTTGAGAACGGTTTGCTGGGTCATCGTTTCGGCTCCGGACAAAAATCCGGTACGCATTGTAGTCGAACGCCGTCGCGTGCCGGCTATGCCGCCTTCACCTTGAGCGTGGAGCCGTCGACGCCGACGACCTCGACCGGCGATCCGGCCGGAAGATCGGGACCCTCGGCCAGCCACAGCGAGTCGCCGACGCGCGCCTTGCCCTGGCCGTTGACGATGGCGGTTTCCAGCACGAAACGGCGGCCGATGTACTGCTCGGCACGGCGATTCAGGCGCGGCTGGTCGGAAGTCTCGTGGATCGCGTGGCGCACGAAGCGCCAGTAAACGAAGCAACTGATCACCGCGAACACGGCGAACACGACCGCCTGCATGCCGAACGACATCTGCGGCACGAAGATCAGCACCACGCCCAGCGCCGCCGCTGCGATGCCGATCCAGAGCATGAAGAATCCCGGCGCCATCAACTCCGCGCCGATCAGCACCAGCGCGAGCAGCCACCAGCCGTAATGCAGGGTCAGGTTCGCGAGCATGTCAGGCCTTTGGCAGCGCTTTGGCGGCCTGTTGTTCGGCGAGGCTGGACTTTGCCAGTTCGGCGATGCCGGCAATCGAACCGAGCACGCCCGTGGCTTCCAGCGGCAGCAGCATGATCTTCTGGTTCGGCGCGCCGACCATGGCCTTGAGCGCATCCACATACTTGGTCGCGACGAAATAATTGATCGCGTTGATGTCGCCGGCGCGAATCGCTTGCGACACCATCTCGGTCGCCTTCGCTTCGGCCTGCGCCTGGCGCTCGCGCGCCTCGGCTTCGCGGAACGCGGCTTCGCGGCGACCTTCCGCGGACAGGATCACCGACTGCTTCTCGCCTTCGGCCTTTAGAATCGCCGCCTGGCGAAAACCTTCCGCTTCGAGGATGTTCGCGCGTTTTTCGCGCTCTGCCTTCATCTGCCGCGCCATCGAATCGATCAAATCGCGCGGTGGCTGGATGTCCTTGATCTCGATGCGGTTGCACTTCAGGCCCCACGGATGCGTGGCCTCGTCGACCACGCGCAACAGGCGCGCATTGATGTCGTCGCGCTTGGACAGCGATTCGTCCAGGTCCATGGAACCGAGCACCGTGCGGATATTCGTCATCACCAGGTTCAGGATCGCCTGTTGCAGGTTCGCGACTTCGTACGCCGCCTTGGCCGCGTCCAACACCTGGTAGAACACCACGCCGTCCACGCGCACCACGGCGTTGTCCTTGGTGATGACGTCCTGCGAGGGCACGTCGAGCACCTGTTCCATCATGTTCATCTTGCGTCCGACCGCGTGGTAGATCGGCATCAGGATGTGCAGGCCCGGCTCCATCGTGCTCGTATAGCGGCCGAAGGTTTCCTTGGTCCACTCGTAGCCTTGCGGCACCACACGCACGGTCTTGGAGACGAAGATCGCCACCACGACCAGCAGGATCAACGCGACGAATCCACCCATGGCTTGTCTCCGCTACACGATTGATTGAACGCGCAGTATAACCCGCTGCAACGTCACTGCGCCTCGGCGTAGAACGTGCGGAAGGCGGGCGAGAACACGCGCTCGTCCGGCGCGGATTTGTCCAGCGCCTGTGCCGCCTGCGCATCGCGGCGTGCGGCGTCGAGTTGGCCCCTGTCGCCGGAGCGTGTCAGCGCGAAGCGCGCCGCGCTGCGCAGCAGATAGGCCTGGAAACGCGCGTGGTTTCCTGCCAGCGCGTCGGCATCGAGTTTCGCGACGCTGGCGTAACGTCCGGAGACAAAATCATCGAATGCGCGCAGCAATGCCGGCGGCGGGCCAGCCGCTGCGACGGCTGCGGGTTTGGGTGGCGGCGCGGACGTTGTCGACGCCGGTACGGAAGCCGCCGCAGGTTGCGTGTCCGTCGTTTGTGTACTTTGCTGCGTAGTGGATTTTGCCGCAGCGCTGGCGGCGGCGGGCGTGCACTGGCCCAGCAACTGCTCTTCCTGGGCGCGCAATTGGCGCTCGTCGGCCAGGTCCTGGCGTTGGCCGCGCAGCAGGGCCTCCTTCACGCGCAACTGCTTCAGCAACCCGAGCATGCGCGCGTTCATCGGGTCATTCCATTCGGCCTGCGCCGCCGCGCAGTCGCCGAGCTTGAACTGCGCCAGGCCGAGGAAATGATGCGGCAGGTAGGGCTGCGCATTGCCCTGGATCATGACGCGCTGCACCGGTTCGGCTTGCGCATCCAGCGCCTTTTTCAGGCTTTGCACCGCTTGCGCGTAGTCGCCGCGATCCAGCGCGGCCAGGCCGGCGACGTAATCGCTGGAATAGTCCGCGCGCGCCAAAGCCGGCGCGAGCAGCGCCGCGCCGGTCAACAGCGCGATCGCAGGCCTAGAACCCCGCATGCTTGAAGTACTCCTTCGCATCCGGCGCCGCGAACGACGCGGACAGCGTGGCGCGTTTTTGTCCTTCGATGCTTACCGTCAACTGCTTGTTCTTGCCGTCCAGCGGCTGGCGAAAAACCACGCTGTAGGTTCCGGCTGGCAATTTCAGCAACAAGGGCGTGCTGCTGTCCTCAGGCAGGGTCACGGCGCGCCCGCTGCCGTCGGCCACGGCATCCACGCGCGCCCACGGCGTTGCGTTGAGCAGCAATTCGCCGGCATTGGCGGCGGCCTGCGCCTGCGCATCCGCCACGATTTTCGCGCGCCACGCCGACATGTCGCGCAGCATGCCCGCCCAGGCCGGATCGTTCGCCCAAGCGGCATCGCGGCCCTTGACGAAACCGGCCAGTGCATCGAAATCCTCGCTGCCGGTGGCAGATTGCAAACGCTTGCCCATCGCGGCGATGGCGCGCGCGCGCAGGGCCTGCGTGTCGGCATCCGCCGCATCCTGGGACAACAATTGGGTAATGCCATCGAACGCGGCGCGCAATTGCGGATCGGTTCCCGAATCGAGGAACGCTGCCACCTGCGCCTGCGCCTTGCGGCGCGTGTCCGCGGTCTGCGCATCGGCCTGCGCCTGCGTACGCGCTTGTTCGCGCGCATGCGCGATGCGCTGTTGCAAACCAGCAAGGGATGCGTCGCCGGGCAGCGCCTTGAGCGCATCGGCGTCGATCTTTTCCGCATCGTCGATGCGCTTGTCGGCCAGCGCGGCATCGCCCTGCGCGGCCAGCAACTTGCCGATCTGCACGCGCGCTTCCTCGGCACGCGAATTGCCGGGATCCTTCTGTTCCACTTTATGCACGAAATCCAGCGCGCTGCCGTCGCTGCCGGGTGCGGCCACGACGAGTTGCCCGGACTTGATCAGGTCGGCGGTGCGGTCGTTCCACAGGTTCACCAGTTCCTGTTCGTCGTGGCTCAGGCGGCGATGACCGAACAATCCCCACAACACGACCAGCAGGAGCACCGCGCCAATCGCCGCGGCAACCGGCCACCACTTGCGCAAGCTTGGCGCCGGCGTCGGGGCCGGCGTCGCCGACGCGATGGTCGGGATCGGATGCTGGCCGGACAGGCTCGCGCGCAGGCCGCCGCTGCTCGGCGTGCTGGTGTAAAAACCGAGCGCGCGCAATTGTTCGGACGAGCTCTGGTTCGGATCGAGCTGCAGGCGCATCAACAAGGTGTCGCTGTGCACGAGGCGCGACTTGAGGTCGTCGCTGAACGCCTTGAGCGTGGGATAGCGTTCGTCGCGGTTCTTGGCGAGCACGCGGTCGAAGATGTCCTGGAACGCAGCGAACTCTGGCGGCAACGGCGCCGGTGCCTGCGTCAGGTGCGCCATCAGCACCGCGATCGGCGTGTCGCCGCGGAACGGCGGCGCGCCGGTGAGCAATTCGTAGAAAAGTATGCCGAGGCTGTACTGGTCGGCGCGGCCGTCGACTTGCATGCCGTTGATCTGTTCCGGACTCATGTAGGTGGGCGTGCCCACGAGCATGCCGGTCTGGGTCAGGCGCGCGGCCGAGCCGTCCTGGTAGCGGGCGATGCCGAAGTCGGTCAGCACCGGCGTGCCGGAATCGCGGAACATGATGTTGGCGGGCTTCAGGTCGCGGTGCACGACGCCGTGTTCGTGCGCGAACTCCAGCGCTCCGGCGATCTGCACGATCACCGCAATCGCGTCGGCAAGCGCGATGCCTGTGCGCATGCGGTCGGTGAGCGCGCCGCCGCCCAGGTATTCCATCGCGATGTAAGCGATGTCCTCGTTGCTGACGATGTCGTACACCGCGACGATATTGCGGTGCGGCAACTTCGCCATCATGCGGCCTTCGAGCAGAAAGCGCTTTTCGCCCTGGGCAGCGTCGGCCGCGGCCGCATCCACGCCGCGGCGCATGACCTTGATGGCCACGGTGCGGTCCAGCGAGCGTTGCAGAGCCAGGTACACGGTCGACATGCCGCCCGCGCCCAGCGGACGCAGGATCTCGTACCCGGGAATCTGGATGAAACCGTTGCCCATCGCACTATCCCCCGCGCCATCATAGCATCGGACTGCGCAGGGGAAACGGCGTGCGGGCTAGCTTCGCGGCAGGATCAAGCTGACCCGCAGTCCGCCGCCGTCGCGATTGGCCAGCGTAATGCGGCCACCGTGCGCCTCGGTTATTTCGCGCGCCAGTGCAAGGCCCAGGCCCGTGCCGCTGCGCTTGGTCGAATAGAACGGCAGCAGGGCCTGCGCCAGCACGGATTCGTTCATGCCCGGTCCGCGATCGGACACGATGATGCGCTGGTCGGCGCCGGCCACGATGCCGACCTGCACGGCGTCCGGCGCGCTGCCCGACTCGTGCGCGTTCTTGAGCAGGTTGATCAGCACCTGCTCGATCTGCGCGGCGTCGAACCAGCCGGGTCGGTCCGGCAATTTGCCGACCAGGACGAACGTCGCGTGCTGGCGCAGGCCGTCGATGAACGGCGCCCATTCGATCGGCGCGCAGCGCGGCGCCGGCAAGCGTGCGAAATCCGCGTAACTGGCGATGAAGCCGTGCAGGTGGCGCGCGCGTTCGCCGATGCCGGTGAAAACCTGCGGCAGGCGTTCCATGTCGCCGCGCCGCGCCAACTCCATGCCGGAATGCGCGAGCGAGGAAATCGGCGCCAGCGAATTGTTCAGTTCGTGGCTGATCACGCGGATCACGCGCTTCCAAGCCGCCACTTCCTGCCGCGACAGTTCGCGCGTCATGCGCTGCACCAGGTACAGCCGGTGCGGCCGTCCCTGCAGGCGGAAATCGCGGCGCGAAAGATGGAAGACTTCCTCGCTGCCGTCCAGCGGCACGCTGGTCAGGCTGTCCTGTCCGGCCGCGAGCGCCTGGCGGATCTCCGGCGGGCAGCCATCGAGCAATTCGGCGAAAGCGAGCCCGAGCGGACTCTTGCCGCCGTTGAGCAGATGCCGCGCGGCGAGGTTCGCGTAGACCACGCGTTCGTGCGCATCGACCAGCAACAGCGCGGTCGGCGTGTGCTGCATCACGGTGTCGAGCAGCAATTCACGCTGTACCAGATTTTGGCGCTGGCCGCGCAACGCCTGGCCAAGCGCATTGTGGGCCTTGATCAGCGCGCCGATTTCATCGCCGCGGCGCGAGGCCAGCGACAGGCTGTAGTCGCCGTCGCGATAACTGGCCACGCTGCCGGACAAGGCACGCAGCAGGCGCCGGATCGGACGGATGGCGGCGCGCGCGAGCAATACCAGCGGCACGGTCAGAATCGCGATCGCCACCAATGCCGCCAGCGTGCCGTCGCCCCAGCGCGCGCCGAACGCACCGCCGAGAACCGCGGCGACGGCCGCCGTCGCGAACAGCAGTCCGGTGAGCTTGCCTTCGAGGGTGAACGCGCGCATGCGCGTCAATTCTGCACCGGAAATCCGTATCTTTGCATCCGCCGATACAACGCCTGGCGCGACAATCCGAGCGATCGCGCGGCGC
>DATIOA010000080.1:0-11749 GCA_035473575.1 Rudaea sp.
TTATCGCCCCGACTTGAGCGACGTGCTGGGAACCGATTTCGCCAAGTTCGGGTATGCCAAGGCGGCGATGCTCGTGCAGGCGCACCAGACCCAGCTTGGCGCACCGCTGCAATCGCATCAGGCCGGGGGCGGCCGGCGCATCCTCGCGTTCGCATTGCCGGTCGTACATGACAAGCAGACACTGGCCTATGCCTATGTCGAGTTGCCGTTCGAGCCGTTGCTCAAGGTGTTCCAGGAACAGCGCTTGTCGGATGCACGCATCGACCTGCGCCAAGGCGGGGGGCGTGGCGATGTGGTGCTGGCGAGCATCGGCAGCAGCACGGCGCGCGATTCGCTTACCGACATGGGCATCGGCGTCGGCGGCAGCCTGTTCCGCATCGGCGGCACCGCGGAAGAATTTTCGATCATGCTTCCCGGTGGCTTGTGGCTGGCAGTCCCGCTGGCATTGATCCTGCTCGGCCTCGGCTTGTTCCTGCTGCAGGCGCGCCAGGTGGGCCTGCAGGAAGCGCTGGATCGCTTTCTGCGCCGGCGATCGACTGCGCCCGCTGCCGCGGAGCAGACATTGGCGCAAACCATTGCCAAACCGGCCGCGGTGCCCAAGTCCAAGCCGTCACAACCAGCGCAAGCCGAGGTCGCTGTCGACCGCAGCATTTTCCGCGCCTACGACATCCGCGGCGTACTCGGCAAGACGCTGACCGCCGGCGTAGCGCGCCAGATCGGTCGCGCCATCGGCAGCGAGGCGCAGCAGCGCGGCCTCAAGGAAATCGTGGTCGGCCGCGATGGGCGCCTGTCCGGACCCGAATTGTCCGCGGCGCTGATCGAGGGCCTGCGTGCAACCGGCTGCAACGTCATCGACATCGGTGCGGTGCCGACCCCGGTTTTGTACTTTGCTACCTATCACCTTAATGCCGGATCCGGCGTGATGGTCACCGGCAGCCACAATCCGCCCGACTACAACGGCTTCAAGATCGTGCTCGGCGGCGAAACCCTCGCCGAGCAGGCGATTGCCGACTTGTACACGCGCATCAGCGAAAATCATCTCACGACCGGCAGCGGCGGCCTGCAGACCATGGACGTGACGCCCGACTACATCGAGCGCATCACCGGCGACGTGCTCATCGAGCGCAAATTGAAGGTCGTCGTCGACTGCGGCAACGGCATTCCCGGCGCGGTCGCGCCGGCGGTGCTCGAGGGCATCGGTTGCGAGGTGCAGCCGCTGTACTGCGAGGTCGACGGCAACTTCCCGAATCACCATCCGGATCCGTCCGATCCACGCAACCTGCAGGACCTGATCCTGTCGGTGAAGCAGATGCAGGCGGATGTCGGACTCGCCTTCGACGGCGATGGCGACCGCCTCGGCGTGGTAACCGCGAACGGCGAGGTGATCTACCCGGATCGCACACTGATGCTGTTCGCGCGCGATGTGCTCACGCGCAATCCGGGCGCGACGATCATCTACGACGTCAAGTGCACCGGCAAATTGCAGCCGTGGATCCTGCAGGCCGGGGGCAGCCCGATCATGTGGAAGACCGGGCATTCGCTGATCAAGTCGAAGATGCGCGAAACCGAGGCGGAACTCGCCGGCGAGATGAGCGGACACTTCTTTTTCCGCGAGCGTTGGTACGGTTTCGACGACGGCATCTACGCTGCGGCGCGACTGATGGAAATCCTCGCCGCCGATCCGGAGGGCCGCGCGCCGCAGGAGATTTTCGACGGCTTGCCCAAGGGCGTGTCCACGCCGGAATTGAAGATCGAAATGCCCGAAGGCGAGCACTACCGTTTCATCGAGAAATTCAAGGAAAAGGCCAGCTTCGAAGGCGCGCGCGTCACCACCATCGATGGCGTGCGCGCGGACTGGCCGGATGGCTGGGGCCTGGTGCGCGCCTCGAACACGACGCCGGTGCTGGTGCTGCGTTTCGACGCCGATACCGACACGGCGCTGGTGCGCATCCAGGAGACCTTCCGCACGCAGTTGCGGGCGTTGGATGCGAACCTGAAGCTGCCGTTCTAGGCGAGTCCTACGGCTGCGAGCGCGCCTTCGCGCGAACCTCGCGGTAGTGCGCCAATTCGGTCTCGAATTTCGTCGCGCTGTCGACTTTTTCCTGTTGCTTGGCGGTTATGTAGGCCTTCTGTTTTTCGACGTTTGAGCGCAGCGACTCGATCTGTTGGCTCAACGTCGCCGGTATCGGCTTGCCGGCACGTTCCAGGTCCGCCGCGTGCGAGAGCATGTCGGTAAGACTTTTTTCCTGGCTCTGCAAGCTGATCCGGGTGGACTGGATGTACTGGTCGATCATGGCCAGTTGCGCTGTTTGCGCGTCGCTCAAGTCGTGTTCTGTCGGGTAGGCGGCAAGCATCTGCGCATCGTCGCGTGCCCGCTCGGCCGTCGCCTTGTCGGCCGCTTTTTTCTGCGCCTCGGCCTGGTCATCGGCTTTTTGTTGTTCCGCGGTCTTTGGCGGCGCGACATGCCGGATCTTCATGCCGCCGCCGCTGACGATGTCGTAGCCGGCCTGGATCGCCGCATCCGACAGCACGTCGTCGAAATGCACGACGCCCTGCGCATCGGTCCAACGATAGCGGTCATGCGATTTGTCGACGGCCAACGCATTCGCGGCGGCGAGGCCGAGCAGGCAAGCGGCGACGGAAATGGCGATGCGACGCATGGGGATATCCTCAAAGGAGCGAGTATAGGGCCGGCGCGGGTGTGCCGGCATCAGACGCCGTATTCGGCGCGGTAGGCCTGCAGGCGCGCACGGTGCGCGGCCAGTTCGGGACGCTCGGCGGCGAGCAGGAGCAATTCCTCCAGCCGTGCGATGGCGATCACCGGTATCCCGAATTGCGCAGCGATTTCCTGCGCCGCCGATTGTGTTCCCTGGCCGCGCTCCTGGCGATCCAGCGCGATCAGCACGCCGGCCGGCGTGGCGCCGGTGGCGTGGATCAGGGCGATGGATTCGCGCGCGGCGGTGCCGGCGCTGATCACGTCGTCGACAATCAGTACACGCCCGGCCAGCGGCGCGCCGATGAGGGTTCCGCCCTCGCCATGGTTTTTAGCTTCCTTGCGGTTGAACGCGAGCGGCACGTCGCGCGCGTGTTCGCGCGCGAGTGCAATCGCAGTCGCCGTGGCCAGCGCAATGCCCTTGTAAGCCGGGCCGAACAGCATGTCGAAGCCGATACCGGCAGAGATGATGGCCAGCGCATAGGCGCGACCGAGCGTGTCCAAGGCGGCGCCCGAATCGAACAGGCCGGCATTGTAAAAATACGGACTGATGCGTCCGGACTTGAGGGTGAACTCGCCGAAGCGCAGCGCGTTTTTCTTCAGCGCCAGATCAAGGAATTCGCGTTGGTGGGGGCGCATGTGCGTGTTCCACAAAAAACACGGGCCGGAGTTTAGCGAACTCCGGCCCGGTCGTGGCGCGAGGGGTCGACGGGAATCAGGACGATTCGGACGACAGGCGTTTTCGTCGCAGGAAGCCGCCGAGTCCCAGCAGACCCATCGCACCGGCCAGTAACAGCTCGGCCCAAGTGGACAGGGCTGGTGCCGGAATTTTCTCTGCGGTGGGCGCGGCAACCTGTAGTTCGAAGGCGCCGATATCCGCAAACGTGCCGCCGACGCGCGCAAAGCCGGTACCGCGCTGGTCGGTCGCCAATCCGGCGGCGTTGTTTCCCTTGTCGATGGCCGAGCTGCCCGTTATCAATGCCATCGTCCGTGTCGGCCCGCCGTTGTTGGCCAGCGCCTGCAAGTTCGGATCGGTGTTCAGGGTCCCCGCCGGAACTGCGTAGGCCGAGGTCACGATGAGGTTGTTCGCGCCGGTCGGTGTATAGGCCGCACCGCCGTAGTAGCTGAAGTCCGCCGTCGCGCTGCCCTGAGAGCTGGTGTTGGAGGCAATCAGCGTACTTTGCAAATCGAGTGGAGAATATACGGTGTACAGACCACCCGCGGATGCGAAGGAATAATTGCCCGAGATGGTCGAGTTGCTGATCGTGGCGGGGCCGAACAACGTGAAAATACCTCCCCCATACCCCAGGAAGGAATAATTGTCCGCCACTGTACTGTTGCTGATGGTGGTGGGGCCGTCGACCGAACCGATGCCGGCACCGCCGAAGTAGGCGTAATTGTTGTCGATCGTCGACCCGGTGATCGAAACACCGCCGCGGCCGTAAAAGCCGCCGCCGCGCATGAAACTGTTGTAGTCGGTGTAGTACTTGTAACCGTAGACGCCGCCGCCGGTAATCGTGCTGTTGGTCAGGGTAGCCAGTCCTTTCGAGTACAGGCCGCCGCCCACGCTGACCGCACCACCATAGCGGCCGTACGCATAGGTGGCGCTGTTCGACACGGTGCTGTTGGTGAGAGCGGTCGTCCCGTTCGAATAGATGGCGCCGCCTTCGGCGATGGCGTAACCGTATTCGTAATAAGCCGTCGAGGCTTGGCAGCCAGTGACGACGCTGTTGTTGATATTCAAAGCGGAACCGAGCGCAAGGATGCAGCCGCCGCCCGAATACTGGTAGTAGTCAAAGTTGCCGTTGGCGACGGTGACTTTGTCGATCGTGAACGTGCCACTGCCGTAATGTACGAGAGCGCGGTCGTTGCCGGCCGCGTCGATGGTCAGATTGGCGGCGCCCGGGCCGCTGATGGTCAGGTCATCGAGGCCGGTCGCGATGGCGCCGGTGGTCAGCGTGATCGTGCTGCACGCGAGGCCGCTCAGGTCGATGGTGTCGCCGGAGGCTGCGTTTGCCACGGCATAGCGCAGCGTGCCGGCGCTGCCGTCATCGGCACACGAGGTTACTGCCACATTCGCCGCGGGGCGGTTCGGGACGGCTGCTTTGTGGGCGCCGAATTTCGCGCGCAAATGGGCATGGAACGCTTGATGATCGAAGTTCGCCCGCGCATTCGCATGTGGTCTTGCGCCCGTCAGGGCAAGCGCCTGCTCGCGCGTGCGGTGCTTGAAATCATGCTTGTGCTGCCATGTGGCGAAAGCGTCGCCGGACGTGGCAAAAATCGCGGCACTGCCCAGCACCACCGCAAGACAAGTAGAAAGAGACGTGCGCCGCGGCACGGCGGTCGAAAGAAAATAAGACATGCGAAATCCCCAGTTTGCCCGTGAATGTACTCTGCCGTCCGCTTCCCAGATGGCGGCGCCCCAGATGCACAGCACTCAAACCATAGCATCGCAGCTGCTCAGGGGCAAACCCTTGACCCCTGAATGGGGGCGGGCGCGGTAAGCTTGAGTCACACCCCCGACCGATTCCAACCATGCGCATCATCAGCTTCAACGCCAACGGCATCCGCTCCGCCGCGACCAAGGGATTTTTCGACTGGTTGAAGAAACAGAACGCCGACGTCGTCTGCTTGCAGGAGACCAAGGCGCAGGAGGATCAACTGACCGACCCGATGTTCCGACCCGGCGGACACCATTGTTTTTATCGCGACGCGACGACGAAGAAAGGCTACTCGGGCGTGGCGATCTATTCGCGGCGCGAGCCGGACGAAATACGCACGTCGCTGGACTGGGCGCCGTTCGACGACGAAGGCCGTTACATTGAGGCGCGCTATGGAAAACTGAGCGTGGTGTCGTTCTACATTCCGTCGGGCACGTCGGGTGAGGAACGCCAGCGCTTCAAGTACCAAGCCATGGACTGGCTCGGCGGCATCTTTGCGGAGTGGCGCAAGTCCAAGCGCGATTACGTGCTGTGCGGCGACTGGAACATCGTGCGCAGCGAGAAGGACATCCGCAACTGGAAATCGAACCAGAAAAATTCCGGCTGCCTGCCCGAGGAACGTGCGTGGATAAACGCGCTGATCGACGAGCAGGGCTGGGTCGACAGCTATCGCACGCTCAAACCCGAGGGCGAGGATTACACCTGGTGGTCCGCGCGCGGCGCCGCTCGCGCGAACAACGTGGGCTGGCGCATCGACTACCAGATCGTCACGCCGGGCCTGCGCGCGAAGTTGAAATCCTGTGCGATTGCGGCGACGCCGCGGTTCTCGGATCACGCGCCGTACGCGGTCGACTATGCCGACTGAGGCGGTGGTCGCGACGCAAAAGCCGTCCGTCTGGCGTGCGTTCACGCAGCCTGCGGCATGGACGATGCTGTTCTTCGGACTCTCATCCGGGCTGCCGTTCCTGCTGGTGGCTGGCACGCTGGCCTATTGGCTCAAGCAACGCGGCATCGCGATCGCCGACATCACCATGATCGCCAGCGCGGGCATGGCCTATGTTTTCAAGTTTCTGTGGGCGCCGCTGCTCGACCATTGGCGCTTGCCGGGGTTCGGTCACCTTGGCCGTCGGCGCGGCTGGCTGCTGTTTGCCCAGATCGGCGTCGGCGCCGGACTGCTGGCGATGGCGGCGATCACGCCCGCCAACCTGCCGGCCTTCGTCGCGGCGACTCTGGCCGTGGCATTTTTCGGCGCGACCCAGGACATCGCGGTGGATGCCTACCGCATCGAGATCGCACCGATCGAGGACCAGGGCGCACTCGTGGCGACCTATTCGCTCGGCTATCGCATCGGCCTGCTCATCGCCGGGGCACTGGCATTGATCCTCGCCGATAATTGGCCCTGGCACAGCGTCTATGTCGTCATGGCAGCGACGATGATCGTGCCGGTCCTCGCGAACCTGCTCGCGCGCGAGCCGGAACCGCCGACACATCCGGCGTTGGGTTGGAGCCAGGCGCTCCGAGCCGGCCTAATCGAGCCGTTTGCGGATTTCTTCCGTCGTTACCGCTGGCCACTGGCGCTGGCGACGCTCGCGTTCATCCTGGTGTTCAAGATTCCCGAGCAGGCCACCATCGGCGGCATCATGAGTCCGTTCTATCGGGACATGGGATTTTCCCTCACCGCGATCGGTTCGATCACGAAGATTTACGGCGTGGCAATCGGTATTGCGGGCGTGTTCGTCGGCGGCGCGGCGGTGGCGCGTTTTGGCGTGTGGCCGAGCCTGCTGGTCGGGATCATCGTCTGCGGCTGCAGCAATTTGCTGTACCTCTTCCTGATCGCGCATCGCGGCGATTTGTTGGTGTTGACCGCGGTGATCTCGGCCGAAAATTTCACCCTGGGATTCCTCGGGCCCCCGACGGTTGCGTTCCTGTCATCGCTGGTCAACCGCGAGCACACGGCGACACAATATGCGCTGCTGGCTTCGCTGGTGAACCTGCCCGGCAAGGTGCTCGGATTTTTCGCCGGCGCCATCGTTGCTGCTTCGGGCTATGCGATGTTTTTCGTGATCACGGTACTGGCGGTCCTGCCGGCAGTCGTCCTGTGTGTTTGGCTGTGGTCGCGATTTCGGGATCGGGAAACCACCGGCCTCTGACGTGAAATCCATCGCGATTGCTGCCAGAATCGCGCCCGCAGGGGCACAGCGAAGGATCAAGGGTGCCGGACATACTCGTACGCAACATCGACGACGCGCTTGCCGAGCGCATCAAGGCGATCGCGCGCGAACGCGGCTGGTCGATCAACGAGGTGATCGTCCACGTGCTGCGCCACAGCCTGGGACTCGGTGGGGAGGACGTGGCGCGCCGCGAAATCCACGACGTCGCCGAATTGCGCGGCACGTGGAATCCCGGCGAATCGGCCGCATTCCGCAAGGCCCTGGAAGCGTTCGAGGAGGTCGATGGAACGCCGTTGTTCGTCGATCCGAAAAAGACCGATCAGACGCCGAAGTAACTCGAGCCGAAATAGATCCCGCCCAAAACGCGTGCCCCGCGCGCGCCGGTCACGTTGCAGATGTTTTCAGGCGCATGTCCGAGCATGCGCTGATGCGCGAGCCAGGCAAACGCCATCGCTTCGACGAAATCCGGATCGATCCCGCGCGTGGCCGTGCTGGCGACGGCGACGGGCGCCAGAGCCACTGCGATCGCACGCATCAATACCGGATTGTGCACGCCACCACCGCAGACCAGCGCTTCACGTGCGTTCGGAGCATGCGCGCGTACCGCATCCGCGATGCTGCGCGCGGTGAGTTCGACCAGCGTCGCCTGCACGTCCGCCGGCGTGGCGTGCGCTGCGCGCAAGCATGGACGAAGCCAATCCAGGTGAAACACTTCGCGGCCCGTGCTTTTCGGCGGCGGCGCGGCGAAGTACGGCTCGTCGAGCAGACGTGCAAGCAATGCTTCGTCGACTTTGCCACGCGCGGCAAGGCCGCCGTTGCGATCGAAGGGTTCGCCGAGCTGTTCCTGCGCCCAGGCATCAAGCAGGCAACTCGCCGGGCCGGTATCGAATCCGCGCAGTCGGTTGTCGTCGAGGACCGTGATGTTGGCGATGCCGCCGAGATTCAGTACTACACGATCGATGCCATCGTGCGCCAGCATCGCGGCATGGAAGGCGGGGGCGAGTGGCGCTCCCTGGCCACCGGCAGCAATGTCGCGACGGCGAAAATCCGCCACGGTGGCGATGCCGGTGAGTTCAGCGATCACGTTGGGATCGCCGAGTTGCGAGGTGTAGGGCGGCGTTTGCCGTGGGCGATGGCGCACGGTTTGCCCGTGCGAGCCGAGTGCGGCAATTTCCGCAGCGGCGATTCCTTCGCGTTTCAGCAGCGCATTGGCCGCCACCGCGAAGTTGCGCGCGATTTCCACGTCCAACGCGCCGAGTTCATCCAGCGCGATGCGGCCATCGCCCTGGGCGAGGGCGAGAATGCGCCGGCGCAGGTCATCGGGATAGGGATGTGTCAGCGCGGCGTGCAGGCGTGGCGCCGGATCGAAACTAGCCAACGCGACATCAATGCCATCGGCGCTGGTGCCGGAGATGAGCCCGAGGAAAAGCGCGGCGTTCTGCGCCACGAAGACTACTTCGCGGAAGCCAATTGCAGGCTGTCGAGTCGGTCGAGCTTGGCCAGCATGGGTGCGGACTGCTGCTTGAAACGCGCCAGTTCCGTAGCCGGCAGCGGCTCTGGCTTGGGCAGGGTGACGGTCAGCGGATTGCGATGCGTGCCGTCGACGCGGAATTCGTAATGCAGATGCGGTCCCGTCGCCAATCCCGTCATGCCGACGAAACCGATCGTTTGACCCTGATGCACGCGTTGGCCGACCCGCTCGTTGGCAAAGCGCGACATGTGGCCGTAGGCGGTGCTGATGTGCTTGTTGTGCTGGATGATGACGAAGTTGCCGTAGCCGGATTTCCAGCCGCGGAACACGATCGTGCCGTCGCCGGCGGCGTGGATCGGCGTACCGGACGGCGCGGCGTAGTCGACGCCCTGGTGCGCGCGCGTGTAGCCAAGGATCGGGTGCATGCGCGCTGTGGTGAAGCGCGAGGAGATGCGCGTGAACTCGACCGGCGTGCGCAGGAAGGATTTGCGCAATGGCCGGCCGTCGGCGCTGTAGAACATCGTGCCGCCGTGGTCGTCGGTGTAACGAATGGCGGAAAAGCGCTTGCCGCGGTTCACGAAGTAGGCAGCGAGAATATCGCCATCGCGCAGTTTTTCGCCTTCGCGCCAGACGCTGTCGTAAATAACGGTGAAACTGTCGCCGGGGCGCAGATCCTGGGCGAAATCGATGTCGTAGCCGAGCGCATCGGCGAGCTTGATCACCATCGCGTCGTTCATGCCGGCGCGATTGGCGGCATCGAACAGCGAATCGGTGATCACGCCGTGGGCGACCTCGGTGCGGCGCTCCACGTCGCGCGCCGCGGTGGCCTGGCGCATGCCGTCCGCATCGAACGTGACCGTGACCTGGATCTTCTCGTCGCGGTCGAAGCGCAGCGCGGTGAGATGCCCGTCGGCGGCGTGGGTGAAGGAAAATTCCTCGCCGGGATGGATGCGTACCAAGGCATTGGTGTTGCTCGCATCCTGAAGCAGGGTCTGCAGGTCGTTGCCGGACACGCCTTGGGCGTGGAAGATCGCGCCAACGGTCTGGCCGGATTTCACGGAGACGGTTGTCCAATCCGCATCGCTTCCGGCAACCGCGGCAACATCCTCGGCGCCGGCTGGCAGCGGCGGCACCGGCAAGTTCAACGTGATGAAGTCGCTGGCCACCGGATCGCGCGTGGCGTTCGCCCCGCGCGGCGTCACCAGGCCGATAATGGCGACGGCAGCAAACAGGATTCCGGCGAGCAGCCAGTGCCGATGCCGCCAGCTCAGCGGCGCGGCCGTGGCCTTGCGCAACCAGGTATGCACTACGTGCGATTTATAGAAATGGAAATGCCGGCGCGGCAAATGCCGCCCACGCGCTGCGCGATGAGCGGTGAGTCGGATAAAATGCGCAACGCGGTTTGTTTCTGGCACGAGTTCGGATCCGGCAAACGCGCCGTACCTTAGCCCCTGCATCGGACCCCGTCAACGGCAAGCGCGACAAGGGTTTGCGTAGGGTTTTGCGGTTAACGAATAATTAACGGCGCGTACCGTTTTTGGTGCGCGCAGCGTCGAAAAGGCATGACATGAACGACACGGTGACAGCGCTCGAGCAGATCGCCCGCGGCGCCGAGGAAATCATCAAGCGCGAGGACCTGGAAGCGCGACTCAAGCTCGGCCGACCGCTGCGCGTGAAGGCGGGATTCGATCCGACAGCGCCGGACCTGCACCTCGGCCACACGGTGCTGCTCAACAAGATGCGCCAGTTCCAGGACCTCGGCCACCAGGTGATTTTCCTGATCGGCGACTTCACCGGCATGATCGGCGATCCCAGCGGCAAGAACGTCACGCGCAAGCCGCTCACGCGCGAGGACGTGCTGGCCAATGCCGAAACGTATGCGGCACAAGTATACAAAGTGCTGGATCGCGGAAAGACCGAACTGCGTTTCAACTCGGAATGGTTCGGCAAGATGGACGCCGCCGGCATGATCCGGCTGGCCGCGAAACACACGGTCGCGCGCATGCTCGAACGCGACGATTTCGAGAAGCGATATAAAAGTGGACAGCCGATCGCGATCCACGAATTCCTCTATCCGCTGGTGCAGGGCTACGATTCGGTCGCGTTGAAAGCCGACGTCGAGCTCGGCGGCACGGACCAGAAGTTCAATCTGCTGGTCGGCCGCCAGTTGCAGGAAGAATCCGGCCAGCCGCCCCAGATCGTGCTGACGATGCCATTGCTCGAAGGCACCGACGGCGTCAACAAGATGAGCAAGTCGCTTGGCAACTACATCGGCATCAACGAGGCCCCGAACGAGATTTTCGGCAAGGTCATGCGCCTGTCGGACGAGATGATGTGGCGTTACTTCGAGTTGCTTTCGTTCGACAAATCGCTGTTGGACATCCAGCGCATGCGCACCGAAGTCGCCGACGGCAAGAATCCGCGCGACTTCAAGATGGAACTTGCGGCCGAGCTGACTGCCCGCTTTCACGACAAGGCGGCGGCACAAGGCGCGATCGCGCATTGGAACGACGTCGTGCAGGGCGGCGGCGTGCCACAGGACATCCCGGTTCAGGACGTTCCCGTTCCGGCGGCTGGCATCCGCATCGGCGCCTTGCTCAGGGCGGCGGGACTCGCGCCGAGCACGTCCGAAGCCACGCGCAAGCTGGCCGAGCGCGCCGTGCGCCTGGACGGCGAAATCGTGGAAAACCGCGAGCTGGCGCTGGCGGTGGGTGGCGAGCACCTGCTCCAGCTCGGCAAGCGCGGATTCGCGCGCGTGCGGCTCGTCGCGGCGCAGTAAAAATCTTTGCTGTGAGCTATTGACCGACTTTGGATCGAATGTATAATGTGCGGCTCCCTCGGACGAAAGGTCTTGGGGTTGCCGGATGTTGATTCGGCAGGAAAATGATCTTTGACAGTGTGCGCAGGTGACTTGTGTGGGCGCCTTGGGATGGATGGAGAAAGTCCATCGAGA
>DATIOA010000081.1:0-2959 GCA_035473575.1 Rudaea sp.
GCGCCTGCAGCAGCGGCGTCGCGTCAGCGTAGGAAATCGGCAGCACCGGAATCTTCAGGACCGTTTTCGCATCCTTTGCCGCGACATGTCTGGCACCCGGCACCGAGCCGTAACCGGGCGTGGTCGGATCGCCGGGATACAGTTGCATCTTCGCGACCGAGCCGCGCTGCACGCCATCTGCCGGACGCCAGCCGCCCTTGGGATAGGCATCACCCGCGAAATAGCCGTCATTGCGCGGATCGGAATAAATGAGGCATCCGACCGCGCCGTGCTGATAGGCGAGCTCAGGTTTGAGTCCGCGCCAGCCAGCGCCGTAGCGCACGATGGCGATCTTGCCTTTCACATCGACGCCATGCCGCGCCAGTTCCTTGTAGTCGTCCGGCATGCCGTAATTCACATACACCAGTTCGGCGGTGACGTCGCCGTCGGCGCCGTAGACGTTGTACGGCGGCAGCGCGCCGGACAATCCTGACGTCGCGTCGCCATCGACCGACGGCTCGTGCAACGCCGCCTTGAATTGCGTCGGCGCGACGAGTTCGACCGACACCTCTTTCGGCGTCGGATACAACACGTCGAACCTTTCGATGCGCGCGTCCCAGCCCCATTGCTTGAACAGCGACAGCATGAACTCGGCATTGGCCTTGTCGTGCGGTGAGCCGACCTGGTTCGGTTCGGCAGCGAGCTTCTTCAGCCAGTCGCGCATTTCGCTTGCGCTCAACTGCGCGTCGAAGCGGGCTTCGAGTGCGCGCTGCGCGGTCGAACCGTCGGCAGTGAATCCGAGCAGCGCGGTGTCCGCCGGTGCTGGGCTATCCGCTGCGGCGCAGACGCAGATCGACATCGACAAGGCCGCGAGCAGCGACCGAAACGCGAAACGAGTCATGGCATTTCCCTGCATGGACAAAGCGTCGATTGGGAACCACGGCGGCGTACGCGTCAAGTGTCGGAGGTCAATGTCCGGATGCGGGCGGCAACGTGCCGAGCACGACGAGACGCTTCATCGTCACGCCGTTGCGGCGTATCGTGAGCGTGACTCGGCGCCCCATGTGTTCCTGCAGCAGCGCCTGGAATGCGGCCTTGTCCTGCACCGGCGTCTTGTTGAACAGCAGGACGTAATCGCCATCGCGCAGATTCGCCGCCGCCGCCGGCGTGCCACCGACAATCTCGCCGAGTTCCACGCCGCTGCTGCCAAGTGTCTGTCTCTCGACATCGGTTAGATCGCGGAAATTCGCACCGAACGGCAGGTGCAGGCGCACGAAGAACTGCGCCAGTGCCGGCGCACCGAACGCCTGCGGCGGATAAATCAGCGCCTTGTCCGCACCGACCTTGCGCGCCTGCTTCGCGACGATGTCGCGCAGCGAGTCCACATCGCCGGCAGGATAGTGGCCAATGCCGATCTTCACCAGGCCCTGCGCACGCAGCAGCGTTTCGTCGCCATCGGGCGTGGCGCCGTCGGCGACCTCGGGCTGCGCCAGCGGCGCTGCCGCGCGCAGGCGTGCGACGACATCGGGACTGCGACCCTGCACGGTTTCGTAGGCGGGAACCGGTTGCGGCGGTTGTCCCGGTCCGGTGGGCGCCGGCGGCCGTGCGATCTGCGCGCAGCCGCCGAGCAACAGCACGGCGATGCATGCTGCGCCGCGCATGCGCACCGTCACGCCCTCGATGTCGGCGCGATCGGAGGCGGAGCCGGACGCTTCGGAACCATGTCGACATCGAGCAGGCGTTCGATGCGCGCGAACACTTCCGAACGCGAGAAGGGTTTCTTCATGAAGTCGTCGGCGCCGATGCGCTGCGCGTAAAACTGCTCGGTCGCCTGTTCGTTGCCGCTGATCATCACGATGGGAATGCGCAGCGTGACCGGATCCTTGCGCAAGGTGCGCAGCGCGGCGAAACCGTTCATGCCGGGCAGGACGATGTCGAGGAAGATCAGGTGCGGACGATGCGTGCGCGCGATCTCGATGCCTTTTTCCGCATCGCCCGCCTCCAGCGTCTGGTAGCCGTTTTGCTGCAGGAACTTGCGCAGCATTGCCACGATGGTCGGCGAATCGTCGACGATCAGGACTACCGTGCCTTCACGCGCGTTGACGCGCGGCTTCTCGCGGCGATCCTGACCGCTGCCGAAGATGCGCTTGAACAGTTCGAAATGGGCCACGGGCCGGTTCCTGTGCCGAAGACGGATACAGTGTCGCGTTTGGCGCGGGTGCTGGCAAGCCCTGACTGGATGCGGGCTAGGCTTGGGCGAATGTCACCGCGTAAACCTGCGGCAGGCGCGCATCGAGCATCGCCCAGCGATCGCCCTGGTCTTCGCTGATCCACAGCCCGCCAGTCGACGAACCGAACGCGAGGCGTTCGCCGCTGCCGTCGATCGCAAGCGCGTGACGCAGGACGAGATCGTAGGCGTCGTGCTGCGGCAGGCCGTTGCGCAACACGTCGAAACTCTTGCCACCGTCGCGCGTGCGCGCGACCACGACTTTTCCGTCGACCGGAATGCGGCGCTCGTCCTTGGTCGCCGGCACGAACCAGGCCGTGTTTGCGTCGCGCGGATGCACGGCCACGGCGAAACCGAATACGGACGGTTGCACGTTTTCGATTTCCTGCCAGTCGCCGCCGCTGTTGCGGAACACGCCGTTGTGGTGCTGCGCCCAGAAATGATCGGGCTGGCCGCGACACTGCACCATGTGATGCACGTCCTGCGCGTTCGGCTCGTAGGCGCGTTCGGCCGGCATGTAGGCTGCGCGCATGCCCTGCGCGCTTTGCCTCCACGTTGCGCCGTCATCGTCGCTGGCCCAGACGCCAGCCGTGGAAATCGCGATGCGGATCTTGCGCGAGTCGCGCGGATCGATGCAGATGCTGTGGATGCCGGGCTGGTCGAAACCGCCGCCGAACCACTGCTTGCGTTCGGGCATGTCCCAGAGCGTGCGCACCATCTGCCAGCTTGCGCCGCGGTCGTCGGAACGGAACA
>DATIOA010000082.1:0-27423 GCA_035473575.1 Rudaea sp.
GTCGGCACTGGCCGCGTAACGAGGAGCAAGCGCAATGGCCGCACCCAATCTGGCTATGCCGCGGCAAGGCATCCTGCCGCTGACGATCAAGGACAAGACCGCGCTGTACAGCGCCTACATGCCGTTCGTGCGCGGCGGCGGACTGTTCGTGCCCACGGCCAAGCGCTACAACCTCGGCGACGAGGTCTTCATCCTGCTCACCCTGATGGACGAAAAGGACCGCCTGCCGGTACCGGGCAAGATCGTGTGGATCACGCCGGCCGGCTCGCAGGGCAACCGTGCCGCCGGCATCGGCGTGCAGTTCAACGATTCGTCCGACGGCGAGACGGCGCGCACCAAAATCGAGTCGATCCTGGCGGGCATACTTGGGTCCGACAAACCGACATATACGATGTAGGTAAATGCAGAAGCATTACTTCGGCACCGACGGCATCCGCGGTCGCGCGGGCGAGCCGCCGATCACTGCCGAATTCATGTTGCGCCTGGGCCGCGCCGCCGGCCGCGTGCTGGCGAACGGCAGTGCCGCACCGGTTTTCATCGGCAAGGACACGCGCGTATCCGGCTACATGCTCGAATCGGCGCTGGAAGCCGGGCTCGTATCCGCCGGCGCAAACGTGCGCCTGCTCGGTCCGATGCCGACGCCGGCGGTCGCCTTCCTGACGCGCGACATGGGCGGCAGCGCCGGCATCGTGATCAGCGCCTCGCACAATCCGTACTGGGACAACGGTGTCAAATTCTTCGACGGCAACGGCGAGAAACTCGGCGATGAAGTCGAGTTGGCGATCGAGGGCGAACTCGATGCCGCCGCCACGCCGTCCGTGCGCATCGGCAAGGCCGCGCGCGTTGACGATGCCGCGCGGCGCTATGCCGCGCATTGCCGCGCCGCCGTACCGGCTCTCGACTTGCGCGGCTTGGCGCTCGCGCTGGATTGCGCGCATGGCGCCACCTATCACATCGCACCGAAACTCTTCGCCGAACTCGGCGCGCAGGTGTACGCGATCGGCGTGAATCCGGACGGCGAAAACATCAACCGCGACTGCGGCGCCACGCACATCGCCGCGCTGCAGGGGGCGGTCCGCGAGCACGGCGCGGACATCGGCATCGCCTTCGACGGCGACGGCGATCGCGTGCAGATGGTCGATGCCGGCGGTGCGCATGTGGACGGCGACGACCTGCTCTACATCCTCGCGCGCGATGCGCGCTCGCGTGGCGCGCTGCGCGGACCGGTCGTCGGCACGCTGATGACGAATTACGGCGTGGAACGCGCGATCGGCGAGCTCGGCGTGGAGTTCCTGCGCGCGAACGTGGGCGACCGCCACGTCTTGCAGATGCTCAAGGATCATGGCGGCATGCTTGGCGGCGAAGCATCCGGCCACCTGCTGAGCCTGGAGCATGGGCCAACCGGCGACGGCATCATCAGCGCCCTGCTCGTGCTCGACGCGCTGCGGCGCCAGGGCATGACGCTGGCGCAAGCACGCGCGCCGCTGCGCCGCGTGCCGCAGGTGATGCTGAATGTGCGCGTCGTCGCCGCCGCGATTGAGCGCGCGCCAGTTCAGGCCGCGCTGCGGCAGGTGGAAAAAACCCTGCGCGGCCGCGGCCGCGTGGTTCTGCGCGCCTCCGGCACCGAACCGCTGGTGCGCGTGACCGTGGAGGGCGAGGATGCCGCGGAAGTACGCCGACTCGCGCAGGAGCTGGCGCACGTCGTAGAATCCGGTGCATGAGCACACGCATTCCCACCCTCGACATCCGCAGGTTTGAAAAGAACTCGAACGACAGCGATCGCGGCGCTTTCGTCGCCGAACTCGGCGCCGCCTACCGCGAATGGGGCTTTGCCGGCATCCGCGGCCACGGCATTCCGCAAACGCTGATCGATGGCGCCTACGACGCGTTCGTGCGCTTCTTCGCGCTGCCCGCCGCAACGAAGGCGAAGTACCACCTCAAGGGCAGCGGCGGTGCGCGCGGCTACACGCCGTTCGGCATCGAGACGGCGAAGGATTCGCGTTACCCGGATCTCAAGGAGTTCTACCACATTGGCCGCGAGCTGCCGGCCAGCTCGAAGTTCGCGGACGTGATGCCGCCAAACGTGTGGCCGGCCGAGGTCCCGCCATTCCACAAGGACGGACTGGCCTTGTACAACGCGCTCGATGCGCTCGGTTCACGCGTGCTGCGGGCGTTGGCGCTGCACATCGGATTGGCGGAGGACTTCTTCGCCGACAAGACGAACTTCGGCAATTCGATCCTGCGCCCGATCCACTATCCGCCGATCACCGCGCCCGACGTGCCCAACGTGCGCGCCGGCGCGCACGAAGACATTAACTTCATCACCCTGCTGGTCGGCGCGAGCGCGGCGGGCCTGGAAGTGAAATCGCGCACCGGCGAGTGGGTGCCGTTCACGTCCGATGCCGACACCATCGTCGTCAACATCGGCGACATGCTGCAGCGCCTGACCAACCACGTGTATCCCTCGACCACGCACCGCGTCGTCAATCCGCCGGGCGAGCAGGCACGCCAGCCGCGCTATTCGGTGCCGTTCTTCCTGCATCCGAATCCCGACGTCGTGCTCGACCCGCTACCGGCGTGCGTGACCGCCGACAATCCGCGCCGCTACGATACCTCGATCACCGCGCACGAATACCTGCTGGAACGGTTGCGCGAGATCAAGCTGATCTGATCAGGGACACGGTCATGGCGCAGATCAGATACTTTCTCGCTGTGGCGGCGTTATTGCTGCTGGTTTCCTGCGCGGATACGCCGGTATCCAGGCATGCTGCTGGTGTCCGCATCCGACATGTCTTCGTCATCGTGCTGGAAAACGAACCGTTCGAGGTCACGTTCAACGAAAACTCCATCGCGCCGTATCTTGCGCACGAATTGCCCAGGCAGGGCGCGTTGCTGGCGAACTATTACGCCATCGGCCACCTGAGCCTGGACAACTACATCGCCATGATCAGTGGGCAGGCGCCGAACAAGGCGACGCAAGACGATTGCAAGACGTTCACCGATTTCGTGCGCACGCGGCCGGGGCTCGACGCGAACGGCCAGGCCCTTGGCGAAGGCTGCGTGTATCCGGCCGACGTCAGGACGTTGCCGGACCAGTTGGAAGCGGCCGGATTCACCTGGAAGGGCTACATGGAGGACATGGGCGCGGATCCTTCGCGCGAGTCGGCAACGTGCGCGCACGCCGATGTCGGCGCGGTCGACCACACCAGCCGCGCCACGCCGCAGGATCAATACGCGGACAAGCACAATCCCTTCGTCTACTTTCATTCCATCATCGACGATCCGGCGCGTTGCGCCGCGCATGTGGTGAATCTCGCCGCAATGGATCGCGACCTGGCGAATGTCGCGACGACACCGAATTTCGCCTTCATCACGCCGAACCTGTGCCATGACGGCCACGACGCGCCGTGCAAGAACGGCGAGCCGGGCGGGTTGATTTCGGCCGATGCCTTCCTGCGCGGGTGGGTGCCGAAGATTCTCGCGTCCCCGGCATTCCGGGAAGACGGCTTGCTCGTTGTCACCTTCGACGAAGGCACGGCGGGCGATGCCTGTTGTGGCGAACAGCCGCTACCCGATGGTCCGCCACCGGGGCGGTTCGGGTCAGGCGGCGGGCGCACTGGGGCGGTGCTGGTTTCGCCCTTCATCGCGCCGGGCACGACATCCGCGCAGGACTACAACCATTACTCCCTGCTGCGCAGCATCGAGGATCTGTTCGGCCTGCCGCACCTGGGTTATGCCGGCGCGGCGGATCTGCATTCCTTTGGCAAGGACGTCTATACGGCCAGCAAGCGCTAGGTGCTTCAGTCGCGCGCGCGAAAGCTTTTTGAGCGCTTCTGCATCGAACGCAAGGCAAGGTGATCCGGCAGCAGCTTGAACAAGGACTTGATTGCGCGGTTGACGCGACCGGTAACGCAGACGATCTCGCCGCGCTCGGCGGCATCGACGCCGATGCGGGCGACGTCTTCGGCGCGCATCCACATCCACTTAGGCATTTTCGAGACGATGCCGCGCGTGCCGGTGACGTCGTGGAATTCCGAATACGTGAATCCCGGGCAGACGGCGCACACGTTCACGCCGGTTGTCGTATTTTCCAGCGCCAGCGATTGCGAGAACTTGATCAGGAACGCCTTCGACGCGCCGTACAGGGTATGCCCGGCCGAACCCGGGATGTGTCCGGCCAGCGAGGCGATGTTGAGGATGCGCCCGTAACCGCGATGCTGCATGCCCGGCAGCAATTGGTAGATGAGCTCGCAGGGCACGGTCATCAGTACGTGGATGAAATCCGCATGCGTGCGCCATGCCGGCGCGAGGAAACTTCCGGGCACGCCGTAGCCGGCGTTGTTGACCAGGATGTCGATGGCGATGCCGCGGCGGGCGATTTCCGCGCACAGGTTTTCCACGGCGGCAGGGTCGGCCAAGTCCGCCGCGATGCATTCGCAGCGTACGCCGTGCTTTTCGTGCAGCTCGGTGGCGAGTGTTTCCAGCCGATCCGTGCGCCGCGCGGTCAGCACCAGCGCGCAGCCGCGGGCGGCGAGTTCGCGCGCGAAGGCGGCGCCGATGCCGGCCGAGGCGCCAGTGACGAGGGCAAAACGGTTCGCATAAATGGGCGTGTCCATGCGGCGATTCTATCCGGTTGCCGGTTGGGTTATCCTGCGCGCCGCTGATAGCCGGGGTGGAACATGCGCCGCAAGATCGTCGCCGGAAACTGGAAGATGCACGGGTCGCGCGCGAGCGCTCGCGAACTCGTGGACGCCATCGCGAAGACGCCGCCGATGGATTGCGAAATCGCCGTGTTCCCGCCGTATCCGTATCTGGCGGAACTGATCGCGTTGCATGCGAATTCGGCCATCTTCTTCGGCGCGCAGGACGTCAGCGCGCACGACAAGGGCGCGTTCACCGGCGAGGTTGCGGCTGCAATGGTCAGGGACATCGGCGCGCGCTACACCCTGGTCGGGCATTCCGAACGCCGCCAGTACCACGCCGAGTCGAACGAGGTCGTCGCGGCCAAATACGCGCAGGCGCAGGCGGCGAATCTGGTTCCGGTTCTGTGCGTGGGCGAGACGCTGGAGCAGCGCGACGCCGGTCAAACCGAAGCCGTGATCGCCGCACAACTCGATGCCGTGATCGCGCGCAGCACGGCCGCGAGCCTCGTGGCAGCCGTGGTCGCCTACGAGCCGGTCTGGGCGATCGGCACCGGGCGCACCGCGACGCCGGACCAGGCCCAGGCCGTGCACGCCTTCATCCGTGACAAAATCCGCCGGGAAGATGCTAAAATCTCCGGCTCGCTGGCGATTTTGTATGGCGGCAGCGTGAAGCCGGACAATGCGGCCGGGCTGTTTGCCCAGCCGGATATCGACGGCGGATTGATCGGCGGCGCTTCCCTCGTCGCCGCGGATTTTCTGGCCATCTGCGCCGCGGCGCAGGGCTGAATCAACGGAATTACCCATGTTGCTCACGATTTTCAACATCTTCTATGTGCTCGTCGCGATCGCGATGTGCGTGCTGATCCTGCTGCAGCGCGGCGACGGCGCGGCGGCCGGTTCGGGCTTCGGCGGTGGCGCTTCGGCGACGGTGTTCGGCGCGCGCGGCGCGTCCACCTTCCTCTCGCGCAGCACGGCTATCCTGGCTGCTGTCTTTTTCATCCTCAGCATCGCGATGGGCATTTACCTGCATCCCGTCGCAAACCCGAACAGCGACCTGGGCATCATGAGCGGCGTCGGCACGTCCGAGCCCGCCAAGGCGCCGACACCGATCGCGGTGCCCGCAGCGCCGGTCAAGAGCGACGTTCCGGCAGCCCCGACCAAGAGCGACGTCCCGGCCGCGACGCCAGCGCCGGTTGCAGCGCCCGCTGCGGAAAAGAAAGACGGTGGCAAACCGGAAGCCACAAAGAAACGGTAATCATTCTCTTTGCCCAGGTGGCGGAATTGGTAGACGCACTACCTTGAGGTGGTAGCGCCGAAAGGCGTGGAGGTTCGAGTCCTCTCTTGGGCACCAACAAACAAACCCGCGCGAGCGGGTTTTTTTGTCGCTTCGCATTGCGTGTGCGGCGGCGCGCATGCGAAAATCGGCGGGCTTTGCCACCCTGCCATGAGGTGACTCGTCCCGTGTTGGCCGAATATCTGCCGATCCTGCTGTTCCTGATTGTCGCCGGCGGCATCGGCGTGGCCTTGCTCGGCATCGGTGCCGTCATTGGTCCGCGCAGCAAGAACAAGGAAAAGTCCGAAGCCTACGAGTGCGGCTTCGAGGCGTTCGAGGACGCACGCATCAAGTTCGACGTGCGCTTCTACCTCATCGCCATCCTGTTCATCATCTTCGATCTGGAAATCGCCTTTCTGTTTCCCTGGGCGGTGGTGTTCAAGCAGATCGGCGTGGTCGCACTGATCGAGATGCTGATGTTCCTGCTGTTGCTGCTGCTGGGATTCGTGTACTGCTGGAAGAAAGGCGCTCTCGAATGGGAATGACCGATACCACCGTCGACAAGCAGCTCTTCTTCAACCCGATTCCGACCGGGCCTGTGGCCGACATCCTGCGGCCGGACGCGGACAACCCGCTGCTGCAGCGCGGCTTCGTAACCACGCAGATCGACACCCTGCTGAACTGGGCGCGCACGGGCTCGATGTGGCCGATGACGTTCGGGCTGGCCTGCTGCGCGGTGGAGATGATGCACGCCGGCGCGGCTCGTCTCGATCTCGATAGATATGGCGTCGTGTTCCGCCCGAGTCCGCGCCAGTCCGACGTCATGATCGTGGCCGGTACCCTGGTCAACAAGATGGCCCCGGCGCTGCGCCGCGTGTACGACCAGATGCCGAACCCGAAGTGGGTCATCTCGATGGGTTCGTGCGCGAACGGCGGCGGCTATTACCACTATTCGTATTCCGTGGTGCGGGGTTGCGACCGCATCGTACCGGTGGATGTCTACGTGCCGGGCTGCCCGCCAACGGCCGAGGCACTGATCTACGGCATCCTGCAATTGCAAAAGAAAATCCGCCGTACCGAATCCATCGCCAACAAATCCGCGCCTTCGCGTACCGCATGAATACGCCAGCCAGCACGTTTGCGCAGCGCATCGAGGCGCAACTGGGCGAGAAGATCGTCGGCGTGCGGCAATGGCGCGACGAAACCATCGTCGATGTCTTGCCGGAGAATTGGCAGGCCGTCGCCCGGCACTTGCGCGACGAAGCCGAATTCCGCTTCGAGCAGCTCATCGATGTGTGCGGCGTGGATTACCTGAGCTACGGCCAGATCGAGTGGGATACCGCCGATGTCACCGCAACGGGTTTTTCGCGCGGCGTGGAAGGCGAGAGCGCGGGTCGATTCGACTGGGAAGAGCGTCCACGCGCAGTTGCCGGCAGCAAGCGCTTTGGCGTGGCCGTGCAACTGACTTCGATCACGCACAATCGCCGCGTGCGCCTGTGCTGCCGTGCGCCGGACGATTCGCTGCCGGTGGTGCCGTCGTTGGTCGCCTTGTGGCCGGTCGCGAACTGGTTCGAGCGCGAAGCCTTCGATCTGTTCGGCATCGTCTTCGAAGGCCATCCGGACATGCGCCGCATCCTCACCGATTACGGTTTTGTCGGTCATCCGTTCCGCAAGGATTTCCCGCTGATCGGCAACGTCGAGGTGCGCTTCGACGAGGCGCTCGGTCGCGTGATCTACGAGCCGGTCACCAGCGTGACGCCGCGCGTGACCGTGCCGCGCGTGATTCGCGACGACTCCGACCTCGCGCAGGCCCGTGCCGAGGCCGCCGACCACTGGCGCGACAACTGACATGGCCCAGGAAATCCGCAACTACACGATCAACTTCGGCCCGCAACATCCGGCCGCGCACGGCGTGTTGCGCCTGGTGCTGGAGATGGACGGCGAAACCGTGGTGCACGCCGATCCGCACATCGGCCTGCTGCACCGGGGTACCGAGAAGCTGGCCGAGTCCAAGCCGTTCAATCATTCGATCGGCTACATGGATCGCCTCGATTACGTGTCGATGATGTGCAACGAGCACGCCTACGTGCGCGCCATCGAAAAGCTGATGGGCGTCGAGCCGCCGCCGCGCGCGCAGTACATCCGCACGATGTTCGACGAGATAACGCGCATCCTCAATCATCTGATGTGGATCGGTTCGAATGCGCTGGATCTGGGCGCCATGGCGGTGTTCCTGTACTCGTTCCGCGAACGCGAGGAACTGATGGATTGCTACGAGGCCGTGTCCGGTGCGCGCCTGCACGCGACCTATTATCGCCCGGGCGGCGTGTATCGCGACCTGCCGGACAAGATGCCGCAATACAAGCAATCGCGCTGGCACAAGGGTGCGGATCTGGATCGCCGCAATGCCTGGCGCGAAGGCTCGATGCTCGATTACCTGGATGCCTTCACCGACGATTTCCCGCACAAGGTCGATGAGTATGAAACCCTGCTCACCGACAACCGCATCTGGAAGCAGCGCACGGTCAGCATCGGCGTGGTGTCGCCGGAACAGGCGCTGGCCTGGGGCATGACCGGGCCGATGCTGCGCGGCTCGGGTGTCGAATGGGACCTGCGCAAGAAGCAGCCCTACGCGATGTACGACAAGATGGACTTCGACATCCCGGTCGGCGTCAATGGCGATTGCTACGACCGTTACCTCGTGCGCGTGGCGGAGATGCGCCAGTCCAACCGCATCATCAAGCAATGCGTGGCGTGGTTGCGTGCCAATCCCGGCCCGGTGATCGTCGAGAACTACAAGGTCGCGCCGCCCAAGCGCGAGGAAATGAAGGAAAGAATGGAAGCGCTGATCCATCATTTCAAATTGTTCACCGAAGGCTATTGCGTGCCGGCCGGGGAAACCTATTGCGCGGTCGAGGCGCCGAAAGGCGAGTTCGGCTGCTATCTCGTGTCCGATGGCGCGAACAAGCCGTTCCGCGTGCACCTGCGCGCGCCGGGATTCGCGCACCTCTCGTCGATGAACACGTTCGTGAGCGGGCACATGTTGCCCGACGTCGTCGCCATGATCGGCACGTACGATGTTGTCTTTGGCGAGATAGACAGATGAAAGCCACCGGTCATTTCAACGAGGTCAAGGACGTCGATCCGCTGGTCGCGCTGAACGCGCACACGCGCGGGCACATTGACCACTGGGTGGCGAAATTCCCGCCGGAGCGCAAGCGCTCGGCGCTGATCCAGGGCCTGCATGCCGCGCAGGAGCAGAATCAGGGCTACCTGACCGACGCGCTGATCACCGCGGTGGCGAAGTATCTGGAACTGCCGCCGATCTGGGCTTACGAAGTCGCAAGTTTCTATTCGATGTTCGAGACGCATCCGGTCGGACGCAACAATGTCGCGGTGTGCACGAACATTTCCTGCTGGCTCAATGGCGGTGAAGACATCCTGCGTCATTGCGAGAAAAAGCTCGGTATCAAGGTCGGCGAATCCACGGCCGACGGTCGCGTATACCTGAAGAATGAAGAAGAGTGCCTCGCGGCCTGCTGTGGCGCACCAATGATGGTCGTCAACGGGCATTATCACGAACACCTGACACCCGACGCGGTGGACAAGATTCTGGATGGGTTGAAATAACCATGGCGGTCGGCAACGCTCCTCACGAACATCAGGTCGTCTACACCACGCTGCATTTCGACAAGCCGTGGTCGCTGGACAGCTATGTGCAGACCGGCGGCTGGCAGGCGTGGAAGAAAATCCTCGCCGACAAGCCCGATCCGGCCACGATCATCGACGAGTTGAAGAAGTCGTCGTTGCGCGGTCGCGGCGGCGCGGGCTTTCCCACGGGCCTGAAGTGGAGCTTCATGCCCAAGGGCAACATGCAAAAGTATATTTTGTGCAATTCCGATGAATCCGAGCCCGGCACCTGCAAGGATCGCGACATACTGCGCTACAACCCGCATGCGGTGCTCGAGGGTCTGGCCGTTGCCTGCTACACCACCGGTTCGACGGTTGCTTACAACTACCTGCGCGGCGAGTTCCACCACGAGCCGTTCGAGCATTGCGAGGAAGCGCTGAAGGAAGCCTACGCGGCGGGCCTGCTCGGCAAGAACATTCTGGGCAGCGGTATCGACGTCGACATTCACAATGCCTTGGGCGCCGGGGCCTACATCTGCGGCGAGGAAACTGCGCTGATGGAATCGCTGGAAGGCAAGAAGGGCTGGCCGCGCTTCAAGCCGCCGTTCCCGGCCGGATTCGGCCTGTACGGCAAGCCGACCACGATCAACAACACCGAAACCTATGCCTCGGTGCCGGTGATTTTGCGCCGTGGCGCCGAGTGGTTTCTCGCGCAGGGCAAGCCGAACAACGGCGGGCCGAAGATTTTTTCCGTGTCCGGTCACGTCAACAAGCCGGGCAATTTCGAGATCAAGCTAGGCACGCCGTTCAAGGATCTGCTGGCCATGGCCGGTGGCGTGCGCAACGGCCACCAATTGAAGGCCGTGATCCCCGGTGGCTCGTCGATGAAAATCCTGCCGGGCGAGGTGATGATGGACCTGACCATGGATTACGACGCCATCGGCAAGGCCGGCTCTGGGCTGGGTTCCGGCGCCGTGATCGTGATGGACGAAACCACGTGCATGGTGCGCGCTTGCCAGCGCATTGCGCGCTTCTACTTTGCTGAATCGTGCGGCCAGTGCACGCCGTGCCGCGAGGGCACCGGCTGGATGCATCGTCTGCTCACGCGCATCGCGAACGGGCAGGGCGTTGCGGACGATCTGCATCGCCTGCGCGCGGTCGCCGGGCAAATAGAAGGCCACACCATCTGCGCATTCGGCGAAGCCGCCGCATGGCCGGTGCAGGCATTCCTGCAGCGCTATTGGAACGAGTTCGAGTATTTCGTCGAGCACGGCCATTCGATGCTCGATGATCGCGTCGAGGTGGCGGCATGAGCGCGTCATTTCGCCACAACCTCCGCGCATTGCAGGCAATGCGCGAGCTCCTTGACTCAAGGGGCATGCGGGAACTTTTGAATGGAGTGTGCGCATGAGCGCTCAACCCACTTCGCCGAACGTCGCGCCCGATCTTGTAAAACTCGATCTGGTGAACATCGAGATCGACGGCAAGGCGCTGGCCGTGCCGAAGAACTCGATGATCATCCAGGCCGCCGATGCGGCTGGCATCCCGATCCCGCGTTTCTGTTACCACAAGAAATTGCCGATCGCGGCGAACTGCCGCGAATGCATGGTCGAGACCGAGATCAACGGCAAGATGGTGCCCAAGCCCGCCCCAGCCTGTGCCACGCCGGTGATGGAAGGCATGAAGGTGTTCACGCAGTCGGCGCGGGCGCTGGCCGGCCAGCGCAACGCGCTGGAATTCCTGCTCATCAACCATCCGCTGGATTGCCCGATCTGCGATCAAGGCGGCGAATGCGAACTGCAGGACGTCTCGCTCGGCTTCGGCCGTTCGGTGTCGCGCTTTACCGAACGCAAGCGCGTCGTGCCGGACGAGGACATCGGCCCGCTGGTCGCCACCGAGATGACGCGCTGCATCCATTGCACGCGTTGCGTGCGCGTGCTCAGCGACATCACCGGCAGCTACGAATTCGGCGACATGGATCGCGGCGATCGCCACGTCATCGGTACTTACATCGGGCGCCCGCTGGTGAGCGAGATGTCCGGCAACGTGATCGACGTGTGCCCGGTCGGCGCGCTGACCAACAAGGTTTTCCAGTTCAAGGCGCGCGCCTGGGAGTTGATCGCGCGCGAAGGCATCGGTTATCACGATGCGCTCGGCTCGAACCTGTGGCTGCATACACGGAGCGGGCAAGTCCTGCGCACCGTGCCGCGCGACAACGAAGCCGTGAACGAGTGCTGGCTGTCCGACCGCGACCGCTATTCGCACGAGGGCCTGTACGCCGCCGACCGTGCGACCAAACCCATGGTGCGCAAGAACGGCGAACTGGTCGAAGTGCCATGGGACGAAGCCATCGCCTTCGTCGCGGATGGATTGAAGAAGTCCCATGGCGATCTCGGCGCGCTCATCGCACCGCTGGCATCGAGCGAAGAAGGCTTCCTGCTCGCGCAGATCCTGCGTGCGCTCGGCAGCGATTCGATCGACCATCGCCTGCGCACGCTGGATTTCACCGACGGCGCGCCCGTTTCGACATTCGAGATGCCGGTGGTCGAGGTCGAGAAGGCGCGCGTGATCGTGCTCATCGGCTGCAACCCGCGTCACGAGATGCCGTTGCTGTCCGCGCGCATCCGCAAGGCCAGCCGCAACGATCCGGGCAAGCCGGCGCCGACCAATCCCGCACATTACGACACCTCGGCGCGCAATGGCGCCAAGGTCCACGCGATCAATCCGCTGGACTTCGATTTGAATTTCGCACTTGCCGGCAAGACCATCGCCACGCCTGCGGGCATGGTCGATGCTGTCCTGCGCCTGGCCAAGGCCGCGAACGACGCTGGCCACCTGCCCGAATCGAAGGATCTCGCGCAAGCCATCGCCGGCCTCGCGGCGGATGACGCCGGTCGCGCCTTGTTCAAGGCCTTGACCGAGGCATCGTCGAAGGTGCTGATCTTCGGGCAATTGGCCGCGCAGCATCCGCAGGCCTCGCTCCTGCGAGCGGCAGCGCGTTTCGTCGCCATGCATAGCGGTTGTGCCTACAACGAGATTCCATCCGGCGCGAACGATGTCGGCCTCGCGCGCGCGGGCGCGCAGCCGCAAGGGCAGGGCAAGCATGCGGCGGCACTGCTGGCGCAGCCGCCGAAGCACTTGCTCGTGTATCAGGCTGGATCGCAGGATACGTCCTCGTCGGCTGCCTTCGACGCGGCGCGCAGCAATGCCGATTTTTGCGTTTACATCGGTTCCTACGCCTGCAATGGCGTGCAGCGCACCGCGCATGCGGTATTGCCGATCGGCCTGCCGCCGGAATCGGACGGCAGCTATGTCAATGTCGACGGCATCGTGCAGACGCTCGCCGCCGGCGCCAAGGCACCGGGCGAGGCGCGGGCTGGCTGGAAGGTGCTGCGCGCGCTGGGTGCGGCGCTCGGCGTGGCTGGTTTTGAGTTCACCGGCTTCAACCAGGTACGCGATCTGATCGCGCCGAAGCTGGCGGCAAAATCCACATCGCGGCATTCCGGCAAGCTGGCGTCGCCGCCGCCTGCGGCCGCGTCCGGCCTCGCCCGCATCGCCGGCGTGCCGATCTATCGCGCCGATCAGGTCCTGCGCCGCTGTCCGGCGCTGCAATCCCATCCACTGACCGGCAAGGCGGCGGTCGGATTGAATCCGCAGGATGCGCTGGCGCTGGGCCTTTCGCAAGACGCCACCGCGAAAGTTTCGGGGAGTGGTGTTGAGGTCGAATTGCCGGTCGCGATTTCCGGCGCGGTTCCGAAAGGTGCGGCGTGGATCGAGTCGACCTGGCCGGCGACGCGTGCGTTGCCGCCGATGGGCGCGGCGCTGACCGTGACGAGGGCCTGAGCGTGTTCGATCCGGTACGCAATTTCTTCCTCGGTTACGGCGATCCCGGCCTCGTCGCCTGGCTCGTGATCCTGATCCTGTGCATCGCCGTGCCGGTGATCCTGGCGGTCGCGTTCTACGTCTGGTGGGAGCGCAAGGTGCTCGGCTGGATGCACGTGCGCATCGGGCCGAACAGCGTGGGTCCTGCCGGATTGGCGCAGACCTTCGCCGACGTCTTCAAGCTGCTGTTCAAGGAATACCTGCTCCCAGCCAAGGCGAGCAAGCTGCTGTTCGTGCTCGCGCCGCTGATCGCGCTCACGCCCGCATTCGCGGCCTGGGCGGTGATTCCGTTCGACCAGAAGGCCGTGCTTGCGGACGTCAATGCCGGCGTGTTGTACCTGCTCGCCATGACCTCGATGGGCGTGTACGGCATCATCCTCGCCGGCTGGGCGTCCAATTCCAAGTACGCCTTCCTCGGCGCGATGCGTTCGGCTGCGCAGGTGGTGTCGTATGAAATCGCGATGGGCATGGCCATTGTTGGCGTATTGATTTGCGCCGGCAGCCTGAACATGACCGACATCGTGCGCGCGCAACAAGGCACCTATGGATTGTTTTCGTGGTTCTGGCTGCCGCTGCTGCCGCTGTTCGTGATCTATTTCGTCTCGGGCGTGGCCGAAACCAATCGCCTGCCGTTCGACATGGCCGAAGGCGAATCCGAAATCGTCGCCGGCTTCCACGTCGAATATTCCGGCGCGCCGTTCGCGGTGTTCTTCCTCACCGAATACGCGAACATGATCCTGATTTCCTTCCTCGCCGCGGTGTTCTTCCTCGGCGGCTGGTTGTCGCCGTTCCCGCAGGGCTGGGGTTTCATCGGTGCGCCGGGCTGGTGGTGGCTGTTCGCCAAGGCCTTCGGATTCGCGTTCATGTACCTGTGGTTCCGCGCCGCGTTTCCGCGCTACCGCTACGACCAGATCATGCGCCTGGGCTGGAAGGTGTTCATTCCCATCGCGCTGGCCTGGATCGGCGTGACCGGGTGCTTGGTGTATTTCGGCGTGGTCGGGCAGGGAGTGTCGCCATGAACCGCATCGTCCGCTACTTCAAGAGCTTGATGCTGATCGAGTTGTGGAAAGGCTTGTTCCTGACCGGCAAGTACATGGTGAAGCCCAAGTACACCATGCGCTATCCGATGGAGCGCATTCCGCAATCCAACCGCTTCCGCGGTCTGCACGCGCTGCGCCGCTATCCGAACGGCGAAGAGCGCTGCATCGCCTGCAAGCTGTGCGAGGCGGTGTGTCCGGCGCTCGCGATCACGATCGATTCGGGCAAGCGCGAAAGCGACGGCACGCGCCGCACCACGCGCTACGACATCGACCTGTTCAAGTGCATCTACTGCGGCTTCTGCGAGGAATCCTGCCCGGTGGATTCGATCGTGCTGACCAATATCCACGAATACCACATGGAAAAGCGCGGCCAGAGCGTCGTGACCAAGCCGCAATTGCTCGCCATCGGCGACCGTTTCGAGGCGATGATCGCCGCCGCGCGCGTGCAGGACGCGCCGTACCGCTGAGGCCATGGCATGAACCTGATCCTGTTTTACATCTTCTCCGCCATCCTCGTGCTCGCCGCGCTCGGTGTGATTGGCGTAAAAAACACGGTCCACGCCGCCTTGTTGCTGGTGTTGTGTTTCTTCACCACAGCTGCTCTGTGGTTGCTGTTGCAGGCCGAGTTTCTCGGCATCGCGCTGGTGCTGGTCTATGTCGGCGCGGTGATGGTGTTGTTCCTGTTCGTGGTGATGATGCTCGACATCAAGATCGAGCCGCTGCGCGAAGGCTTCATCCGCTATCTGCCGATCGGCATGCTGGTCGCGGCGGTGATGCTCGTCGAAATGCTGCTCCTGATCGGCGTCAAGAGTCTGCAAATTGCGCCGCCTGCCGATCCGGCCGGATCGTCGAACACCGCGTGGCTGGGACATGCGCTGTTCACGCAATACCTGTTGCCGTTCGAGATCGCCGCCGTGATCCTGACCGTGGCCGTGATCGCCGCGGTGATGCTGACCCTGCGCAAACGCACCGGCACGCGCATCCAGTATCCGTCGCAGCAGGTGGCGGTCAAGGCCAGCGAGCGCGTGCGCATCGTCAAGATGCCGAGCGCGCCGAAACCCGAGGAGGCCGCGCCATGATCACGCTTGCGCATTACATCGTGCTCGGCGCGGTGCTGTTCTGCATCGCGGTCGCCGGCGTGTTCATCAATCGCAAGAATCTCATCGTGTTGCTGATGGCGATCGAGTTGATGCTGCTCGCGGTGAACATGAATTTCGTGGCGTTTTCGCGCTATCTCGGCGATGCGGCCGGACAGGTGTTCGTGTTTTTCATCCTGACCGTGGCCGCCGCCGAATCGGCGATCGGGTTGGCGATCCTGGTGGCGTTGTTCCGCAATCGCGCGACGATCAATGTCGGCGAAATAGATGAATTGAAGGGTTGATGGCATGACGCTGAATCCGACCATCCTGCTCATCATCGCCTTCGCGCCGCTGGCTGGCGCGCTGATCGCCGGCCTGTTGCGCAACCAGATCGGCCGCGTCGGCGCGCACAGCGTGACCATCGCCGGCGTCGGCGCAAGTTGCGTGCTTTCCTTTTACGTCCTGTACCAGCTCGTCTGGGGCGGGGCGCCGACGTTCAACGAAAACGTCTACACCTGGTTCCAGGTCGGCGGGTTCTCCACGCATGTCGGGTTCCTGATCGATCGCCTGACCGCACTGATGATGGCCGTGGTCACGTTCGTCTCGCTCATGGTGCACATCTACACGATCGGCTACATGGCCGACGACGACGGCTACCAGCGCTTCTTCAGCTACATCGCCCTGTTCACGTTCTCGATGCTGATGCTGGTGATGGCGAACAACTTCTTCCAGTTGTTCGTCGGCTGGGAGCTGGTCGGACTGGTGTCTTACCTGCTGATCGGTTTCTGGTTCAAGAAACCGACCGCGATTTTCGCCAACCTCAAGGCGTTCATCGTCAATCGCGTCGGCGATTTCGGCTTCATCCTCGGCATCGCCGGCGTGCTGTATTTCTTCCACACGCTCGACTACGCCACCGTGTTCGCGAACGCCGACACGCTGAACGGCAAGACGCTGGACATCCTCGGTGCCACGCCGTGGTCGGCGGCGAGCGTGATCTGCCTGTGCCTGTTCGTCGGCGCGATGGGCAAGTCCGCGCAGGTGCCGCTGCACGTGTGGCTGCCCGATTCGATGGAAGGCCCGACGCCGATCTCCGCGCTGATCCACGCGGCGACCATGGTCACGGCCGGCATTTTCATGGTGGCGCGCATGTCGCCGCTGTTCGAGCTGTCGGAAACCGCACTGTCGACCGTGCTCGTGATCGGTGCGACCACGGCGTTCTTCACCGGTTTGATCGGCATCGTGCAGAACGACATCAAGCGCGTGGTCGCGTATTCGACCCTGTCGCAGCTTGGCTACATGACCGCCGCGCTCGGCGTTTCCGCCTACGGTGCCGGCATTTTCCATTTGATGACGCATGCCTTCTTCAAGGCCTTGCTCTTTCTCGGTGCGGGCTCGGTGATCATCGCCATGCACCACGAACAGGACATGCGCTACATGGGCGGCTTGCGCCGCTACATGCCGATCACCTACATCACCATGTGGATCGGCACGCTGGCCCTGGTGGCGGCGCCGGGCTTTTCCGGATTCTTTTCGAAGGACGCGATCATCGAGGCGGTGCACGAATCCACGCGCTGGGGCTCGGGTTACGCCTACTGGTGCGTGCTGGTCGGCGCGTTCGTCACTGCGCTGTACAGTTTCCGCCTGCTGTACATGACCTTCCACGGCAAGGAACGTTTCGTCGTCGAGCACGGCAAGCATCATGATCACGGCGACGGTGCCCATCACGGCAGCGCGCCCGGGCACCTGGCGCATGCGCCGCATGAATCGCCGTGGGTGGTCACGGTGCCGCTGATCCTGCTCGCGATTCCGTCGCTCGCGATCGGCTGGTACACCGTGGGGCCGATCCTGCACGGCGACTACTTCGGTGCCGCCATTCACGTTGCCGGCGGCGAGCCTGGCGCGCATTTCACGGGAGTATGGCAAACGATTCTGGAAGGCTTCACCGGCTTGCCATTCTGGTATGCGCTGGCCGGATTCGCCGTGGCGACTTATGTCTACCTGGTCAATCCGGCCGTTGCCGACCGCGCCAAGAAATTGTTGTACCCGATCTGGAACATGCTCGATCGCAAATACTGGGTCGACGACCTGTATCAATTGGTCTTTGTGCGCGGCGGATTTGCGCTCGGCCGCGGCTTGTGGAAGGGCGGCGATGTCGGGGTGATGGACAACATCGTGATCGACGGGACTTCGCTGGGTGTGGGTCGCGTTGCCGCGGTGGTGCGCTGGGTACAGTCCGGCTATCTGTACACCTATGCGTTCGCCATGATCCTCGGCCTCGTCGTCTTGCTCGGCGGGTTGTGGTGGGTGGTGAGAATCTGAGACGGGGACGACGAACGACATGAGCTTCGATTCCAACCTGCTCTCGTTGCTGATCTGGCTGCCCATCGTCGGCGGCGCGATCGTCTCCGTGCTCGGCGTCGGCAACGCGAACCGCGCGCGCTGGCTGGCGCTGACGGTTTCGATCGTCGTGTTTGCGGTCAACATTCCGCTGCTCACCGGCTACGATGCCAGCGCCGGCACGCTGCAATTCCAGGAAAGCCACACCTGGATCGCCGCGATCAACGCGAATTACCACCTCGGCGCGGACGGCATTGCCGTCGCCCTGATCCTGCTGACCACGTTCACCACGATCCTGGTCGTGCTCGGCGCATGGGATGCGGTGCACGAGAAGGTCAGCCAATACATGGCGGCCTTCCTCGTGCTTGAAGGATTGCTGGTCGGCGTGTTCTGCGCGATGGACGCGTTGCTTTTCTATGTGTTCTTCGAAGGCATGCTGATTCCGATGTTCGTCATAATCGGCATCTGGGGCGGGCCGCGCCGCGTCTATGCCACCTTGAAATTTTTCCTGTACACGTTCTTTGGCTCGATCTTCATGCTGATTGGGCTGATCTATCTTTATCTGCATGCGCATTCGTGGGAGCTGGCGGACTTCGCAGCCTTGCACTTGTCTGCCGCCGAACAGCTCTGGTTGTTCTTCGCCTTCCTGCTCGGCTTCGCCATCAAGGTGCCGATGTGGCCGGTGCATACCTGGTTGCCGGACGCGCACGTCGAGGCGCCGACCGGTGGATCGGTCATCCTCGCCGCGATCATGCTGAAGGTCGGCGGTTACGGTTTCCTGCGCTTCTCGTTGCCGATCGTTCCCGACGCCTGCCAGGAATTCGCGTGGCTGATGATCGCGTTGTCGATCATCGCGATCATCTACGTCGGCTACGTCGCGCTGGTGCAGGAGGACATGAAGAAGCTGATCGCCTATTCATCCGTTGCGCACATGGGCTTCGTCACGCTCGGCCTGTTCATTGCGATTCCCTTGCTGCGCATGGGTGGCGATGCGCAAACGGCGTATCTGGGTGTACAAGGCTCGATGGTGCAGATGGTCTCGCACGGCTTTATCTCGGCCGCGATGTTTACCTGCGTCGGCGTGCTCTACGAGCGCATGCACACGCGCATGATGCGCGACTACGGCGGCGTGGTGAACACCATGCCGTGGTTCGCGGCGTTCTGGGTGCTGTTCGCGATGGCCAACTGCGGCCTGCCGGGCACCAGCGGCTTCGTCGGCGAGTTCATGGTCATCCTGTCCAGCTTCGCCATGAATCCCTGGATCGCGGCCGGTGCCGCGTTCACCCTCATCATCGGCGCCGGTTATTCGCTGTGGCTGGTGCGGCGGGTGATCTGGGGCGACGTTACCAACGAGCGCGTCGCCAAACTGAAGGACATCAATCCGCGCGAGGCATTGGTACTCGGCCTGTTCGCCGCCGGCGTGCTGTTCATCGGCGTGTGGCCCGAACCGCTGACGCACCTGATGGATGCGTCGATCAAGCACATTGTCGATCAGTTGGCCGTCGTGAAGATTTGAGAAGAGACGAGCGATGAACTTCAACCTCCACGACCTGGTCCTGCTCGCTCCCGAGGATTTCCTGCTCGGCGCGACCTGCGCGATCCTGTTCATCGACCTGTTCCTGAAACAGTCGCAGCGCGCGCTCACGCATTGGCTGTCGATCGCTGCGCTGCTCGGCACGCTGGCAATTGTTCTATGGGAAAACGAGCCGGCCACGACCGCGTTCAACGGCGCGTATGTCCACGATGCCGTGGCATCCGTGCTCAAGGTCTTCATCCTCGGCATCGTCGCAACGGTATTCGTGTTCGCGCGCGGCTACCTGCGCGACCGCAAATTGTTCATTGGCGAGTTCTACACGCTGATGCTGTTTTCCACGCTCGGCATGCTGCTGCTGGTATCGGCCGGCAACCTCGTGATGGTGTACCTGGGCCTGGAACTGTTCGCGCTGTCGAGCTATGCACTGGTCGCGATCCATCGCGATTCCGGTGTCGCCACCGAAGCAGCGATGAAGTATTTCGTGCTTGGTGCGCTCGCGTCCGGCCTGCTGCTGTATGGCCTGTCGATGATCTACGGCGCGACCGGCACGCTGGACCTCGCGCAGATCCACAAGGTCGGCGGCGTGGGCGTGAATGGACTGGCGCAGCATCCGACGCTGTTCGCATTCGGCCTTGTGTTCGTCGTCGTCGGCATCGCATTCAAGTTCGGCGCCGCACCGTTCCACATGTGGCTGCCGGATGTCTATGAGGGCTCGCCCACGGCGGTGACGATCTTCATCGGCTCCGCGCCCAAGCTCGCCGCGTTCGGCATGGCCTATCGCCTGCTCGAGGACGGGCTCGGCACGCTCGCGCCGCACTGGAGCCAGATGCTGGCCGCGCTCGCGGCGCTCTCGCTCATCATCGGCAACCTCGTCGCGATCGCGCAGACCAACATCAAACGCATGCTCGCCTATTCGACGATTTCGCACATGGGCTTTCTGCTGCTCGGTCTGCTCAACGCGACGCCAGCCGGTTATGCCGCGGCGATGTTCTACGCGATCTGCTACGCGATCATGACGACCGCGGCCTTCGGCGTGATCCTGCTGCTCGCGCGCGCCGGCTTCGAGGCCGAGATGATCGACGACTTCAAGGGCCTGAACCAGCGCAATCCGTGGTACGCCTTCATCATGCTGCTGGCGATGTTCTCGCTCGCCGGCGTGCCGCCGCTGTGGGGATTTTTCGCGAAATTGCTCGTGCTCGAGTCCGCGATCAATGCCGGCTTCCTGTGGCTGGCCATCATCGCCGTCGTCATGGCCGTCGTCGGTTGCTTCTACTACCTGCGCGTGGTCAAGGTCATGTACTTCGACGAGCCTGCCGACAAGTCCGCGCTCACATTGCCGCAGGACCTGCCATTGCGCTGGCTGCTGTCGGTCAATGGTGTCGCTTTGCTGGTACTGGGCGTGTTGTGGGGCCCGCTGATCGGGTGGTGTTACAAGGCATTCGGCCTGTAACAAGGTTGCGCAAAACGCGCGTGCTCGGCTAGAATGCGCGTTCCCCTGGTGCGGGGTGGAGCAGTCTGGCAGCTCGTCGGGCTCATAACCCGAAGGTCGCAGGTTCAAATCCTGCCCCCGCTACCAACGTTTTATTTTTTACCCCATGCGCAGGATGCGCGTTGCCGATGTTTGGATGCGAGACAACGGCGGACCAGGAAAGGCCCTTGTGGCCTTTTTTTGTACCCGCGATAAACCCATGTTCAACAAGGAATTGACGCAATTGTTGACGCCGGTGGTGGCCGATCTTGGCCTGGAATGCCTCGGCGTCGAATACAGCCCATCGCACGGCAACGGACTGGTGCGCGTGTACATCGACGCGCCGCAGCGTGCGGTGACAGTGGACGATTGCGAGGCGGTGAGCCGCCAGGTATCGGCGACGCTTGACGTGAACGATCCGATTCAGGGCCGCTACACGCTGGAAGTTTCGTCGCCGGGCCTGGATCGGCCGTTGTATACGCCGGAGCAGTTCGCGCGCTGCATAGGTCAGGCGGCAAAGTTGGAAGTAAATCTGGCGGTCGCGGGGCGGCGCCGTTTCCAGGGTCCGATCCTCGCGGTGGAAGGCGAGGATGTGGTTCTGGAACAGGATGGAACGCCGGTGCGCATCGCGCACACGAACGTCCACAAGGCGAAACTGGTGCCGCGGTACGACGAACCGGCCGGGAAACCCGGCAAACAGAAACAAGCAAAGAAATCGAAGTGAGAGCAAGAACATGAGCAAGGAACTTCTCCTGGTTGTGGATGCCGTCGCCAATGAAAAGGGCGTCGACAAGAACGTCATTTTCGAGGCGATGGAAGCGGCGCTCGCTTCCGCGGCGAAGAAGCGCTATCCGAATGAGGACGTCGCCACGCGCGTGGCCATCGACCAGCACAGCGGCGAATACGAGACTTTCCGCCGCTGGGAAGTGGTGGCCGACGACGTGGTCATGGAATCGCCGGATCGGCAACTGCGCCTGATGGACGCGGTCGACACGCGCGCGGAAATCCAGGTCGGCGAATTCATCGAGGAGCCGATCGAGAATCCCGACTTCGGCCGTATCGCCGCGCAGGCCGCCAAGCAGGTGATCGTGCAGCGCGTGCGCGAAGCCGAACGCGCTCAAGTCGTCGATGCCTACAAGGATCGCGTCGGCGAACTGCTGACCGGCGTGGTCAAGCGTGTGGAGCGAGGCAGCATTTTTCTCGACCTCGGCGGCAATGCCGAAGCCTATATCCCGCGCGACAAGGCGGTGCCGCGCGAAGCGGTGCGTGCCGGCGACCGCGTGCGCGGTTACCTGTACGAAGTGCGACCGGAGCCGCGCGGCCCGCAATTGTTCGTTTCGCGCACCGCGCCGGAATTCATGATGGAGTTGTTCAAGCTCGAAGTGCCGGAAGTCGGCCAGGGCCTGGTCGAGATCAAGGGCGCCGCGCGCGATCCGGGCGACCGCGCCAAGATCGCCGTACTTGCCCACGACAACCGCACCGACCCGATCGGCGCCTGCATCGGCATGCGCGGCTCGCGCGTGCAGGCGGTGTCGAACGAGCTCAACGGCGAGCGCATCGACATCGTGCTGTGGAACGACAATCCGGCGCAGTTCGTGATCAACGCGATGGCGCCGGCCGAAGTGCAGTCGATCATCATGGACGAGGAAAAGCATTCGATGGACATCGCGGTCGCCGAGGACAAGCTCTCGCAGGCGATCGGGCGCGGTGGCCAGAACGTGCGCCTGGCCAGCAAGCTCACCGGCTGGCAGCTCAACGTGATGACCCAGGATCAGGTTGCGCAGAAATCCGAAGCCGAGCAGGAAGCCGCGCGCAAGCTGTTCCAGGACAAGCTCGAGGTGGATGCGGAAATCGCCACCATCCTCGTGCAGGAAGGCTTCACCACGGTCGAGGAAATCGCCTACGTGCCGACCGGCGAACTGCTCGCGATCGAAGGCTTCGACGAGAACATCGTCGAGGAGTTGCGCGCGCGCGCCCGCGACGCACTGCTCACGGAAGCGCTCGCGGTCGAAGAGGACATCGAGGACAACAAGCCGGCCGAGGATTTGCTCGGCGTCGAGGGCATGGACGAAACCATCGCGTTTGCGCTGGCCGAGCACGGCGTCATCACGCGCGAGAATCTCGCCGACCTTGCCACCGACGAGTTGATGGAACTCGCGATCGACGGCATGGACGAGGACCGCGCCGCTGCCTTGATCATGGCGGCGCGCGTCGGGCAGCCGGCCTGAGCCCGGACGCAACGACCTCGCGCGATACGCTCACGGAGAACCAAACATCATGTCGGACGTAACGATCAAGCAACTGGCCGGTGTGCTCGGCATGAGCGTGGACAAGCTGCTCGTGCAGCTCGACGAGGCCGGCATGAAGTTCTCCGGTCCCGACCAGGTCGTGTCCAGCACCCAGAAAGTGAAGCTGCTGGGCTTCCTGCGGCGCACGCACGGCAAGGGCGAGAAGGCTGCCGAAGAAGATACCTCCCCGCGCCAGATCACGCTCAAGCGCAAGTCGGTCAGCGAGCTGACCGTGAACCAGGGCGCCGCGCGCGGCAAGACCGTGGCCGTGGAAGTGCGGCAGAAGCGTACCTACGTCAAACGCAGTTCGGTAGTCGAGTCGCAGGAAATCGATCCCGAACGCGAGGACGCGCTGAAGAAGTTGCAGGAATCGCAGGCCCGGAATCAGGCCGAACAGGCCGCCTTGAAGCAGCGGGATCAGCGCCGCGCGGATGAAGAAGCCAAGCTGCGTGCAGCCGAAGAGGCGCGCCGTGCCGAGGAAACGCGGCAGCGTGCGGAAGTGCAGGCGAAGACCGGCGAACCGGCGGCGCAGGCGGAAAAACCGGCGAAGGAAGAACGCCCCGCAGCCGCGCCACGCAAAGCGCACGAAGCGCGCCCGGCCGATGGCCGCGGCCGTACCGACAACGATGCCGCTCAGCACGGCAAGCACAAGCCGAAGCACGGCTCGCATCGCATGCCTGACGATGGCGAAGACGCTGACGGCGTGAACCGTTTGTTCAGCGCCGAACTGCATCTGTCCGACGAGGGCCACGCGCGGCGTGGCGCGGTCAAGCGCAAGCCACGCAAGATGGTGGTCGAAGCCGGACGCATGGCATCCGGACAGCATGGCTTTTCCAGGCCGGTTGCGCCGATGGTGCGCGAAGTGCCGGTCGGCGAAACCATCCTGGTCTCGGAGCTCGCGCAGAAGATGGCGGTCAAGGGCGCCGATGTGGTCAAGGCGCTGTTCAAGATGGGCGTGATGGCCACGATCAACCAGGTCATCGATCACGACACCGCCGTGCTCGTGGTCGAGGAACTGGGCCACACCGCGGTCAAGGCCGAGGAACAAACCGCCGAGACGACGCTGGCCAGGGTCGAGGCGCAGGGCGAGAAAACGCCGCGTCCGCCGGTCGTGACCATCATGGGCCACGTCGACCACGGCAAGACATCGCTGCTCGACTACATCCGCCGCGCCAAAGTGGCGGCGGGCGAAGCCGGCGGCATTACCCAGCACATCGGTGCGTATCACGTCAAAACCGACAAGGGCACGATCAGCTTCCTCGATACGCCGGGCCACGCCGCGTTCACCTCCATGCGCGCGCGCGGCGCCAAGCTCACCGACATCGTCGTGCTGGTCGTGGCGGCCGACGATGGCGCCATGCCGCAGACGATCGAGGCGATCCAGCATGCCAAGGCCGCGCATGTGCCGCTGATCGTGGCGGTGAACAAGATCGACAAGCCCGAGGCGAACGCGGACCGCGTCAAGCAGGACCTGATCCAGCACGAAGTCGTGTCCGAGGATTTCGGCGGCGACACGCAGTTCGTACCGGTTTCGGCCAAGACCGGGCAGGGCATCGATCAACTGCTCGATGCGATCCTGCTGCAGGCCGAGGTGATGGATCTCAGGGCGGTCGTGGATGGCCTCGCCACCGGCGCCGTCGTCGAAGCGAGCCTGGACAAGGGCCGCGGCCCGGTTGCGACCGTGCTGGTGCAACAGGGCACGCTGAAGAAAGGCGATTTCCTCGTGTGCGGCGTGGAATACGGTCGCGTGCGCGCGATGTTCGACGAATCCGGCCAGCCGGTGGAAAGCGCCGGCCCCTCGATCCCGGTGCAGTTGCTCGGGCTCTCGGGCGTGCCGAATGCCGGGGATGATTTCGTCGTGGTTGAGGATGAGCGCCTGGCCAAGCAGGTCGCGGCCGAACGCCATGCCAAGCTGCGCGAGTCGCGCCTGACCAAGCAGTCGGTGCGCCTGGAAGACGTGATTTCGCAGATGGGTCAAGGCGACGAACAGGCCGTGCTGAACCTCGTCGTCAAGACCGACGTGCAAGGATCCGCCGAAGCGCTGCGCGATGCGCTGACCGCGATCGGCAACGACCGCGTCAAGGTCAACGTCATTGCTTCAGGCGTTGGCGGAATCACCGAATCCGATGCCACGCTCGCAGTAGCCTCGAAGGCGATCGTCATCGGCTTCAACGTGCGCGCCGACGCGACCGCGCGCAAGGTGCTGGAAGCCAATGGCATCGACCTGCGCTACTTCTCGATCATCTACGACGTCATCGACCAGGTGAAGCAGGCGGCGACCGGCCTGCTCGGCATGGAAATCCGCGAGGAGATCATCGGCACCGCCCAGGTGCGCGACGTGTTTCGCTCGTCCAAGTTTGGCGCGATCGCCGGCTGCATGGTCGTCGAGGGCGTGGTCAAACGCCACAAGCCGATCCGCGTGCTGCGCGACAACACCGTCATCTTCCAGGGCGAACTCGAATCGCTGCGCCGCTTCAAGGAAAACGTCGACGAAGTGCGCAACGGCATGGAGTGCGGCATTGGCGTGAAGCAGTACAACGACATCAAGCCGGGCGACCAGATCGAGTGTTATGAACGAATCGAAGTTGCTAGAACCTTGTAATGCCATCGCATAGCTTCACTCGCTCCGATCGTCTTTCCGCCGAGCTGCGCCGCCTCGTCGGCACGCTGGTGCACGACGCGGTGCGCGAACACGCGCTGCCGTCGATGAGCGTGTCCGACGTCGAGTGCAGCAAGGATTTCGACGTCGCCACGGTCTGGGTCACCGCACTGCTGCCGGACACTGCGCCGGAAGGCGTGAAGGCGCTCAAGGCCATGGCCAAGGATTTGCGCATGCAGTTGTCGAAGATGATGCGCGTGCGCCGCGTGCCGGAATTGCGCTTCAAGTACGACGATTCAGTGGATCGCGGCGAGCGTATCGACGCCTTGCTGCGCGGGGAAAAGTGAAACCCGCCAAGCGGGCCGTCTCCGGCATCCTGCTCCTCGACAAGCCCGCAGGAATCAGCTCCAACCGCGCGTTGCAGCAGGCAAAACGTCTTTTCAACGCAGACAAGGCCGGGCATACCGGCAGCCTTGATCCACTCGCCACGGGATTGCTTCCGATCTGTTTCGGCGAGGCGACCAAGATCGCGGGATACCTGCTCGGCTCGCGCAAGGCCTACGCAGCGCAATGCCGGCTCGGTGCGACCACGACGACCGACGATGCGGAAGGCGAGATCGTTCTGTCGCGGCCGGTTCCGGAACTTGACGACACGATGATCGAGGCGGCGCTGGCGACCTTGCGCGGCCGCATCGTGCAGACGCCGCCGGCGTATTCCGCGATCAAGCAGGGCGGCGTGCCGTTGTACAAGCGCGCGCGTCGCGGCGAAGATGTCGTCGTGCCGTCACGCGAGGTCGACGTCGGGCGTTTCGACCTGCGCGGACGCGATGGCGATATGCTGAACCTGCATGTCGAATGCGGTTCCGGCACCTACGTGCGCAGCCTCGTGCGCGATCTCGGCGAGCGCCTTGGCTGTGGCGCGCACCTGACCGCGCTGCGGCGACTGTGGGTCGAGCCCTTCCGCGCACCCGTCGTGCACACGCTCGACGAACTCGAACGCATTGCCGCCGATGGCGGAACGGCAGCACTGGATCGCCTGCTGCTGCCGCTGGAAAACGGACTAAGCGGCTTGCCCGCGCTGACGTTGTCCGATGCGCAAGCACAGCGCCTGCGTCACGGCCAGTGCCTGAACCTGCCCGGCCAGGAGCCGCTGCCGCTGTGCCGTGCCCTGGATGCGCACGGCAGGCTGGTCGCCCTGGTACGGCTGGACGTGGATGGCACGGTCGGCATACTGCGCGGGTTTGCCGCGCCGGACTGAACGCGTTTCCCGCGAGGGCGAATCCGGTTATAATGAGTGGCTTTTACAGCCGGGATTCGTCCCGGAATTCTGACGCGGGTCGCGCTCGTCCATCGGACCGGGCTGATTCGCGCCGTACGCAACAGCAAAGGTAAATCACTATGTCGCTTTCCACCGAACAAACCGGCAAGGTCGTTGCCGACTACCGCCGCGCCCCCAACGATACCGGCTCGCCGGAAGTACAAGTGGCGCTGCTCTCGGCGCGCATCGAGCACCTGTCCAAGCATTTCGCCGAGCACGACAAGGATCACCACTCGCGCCGCGGTTTGCTCAAGATGGTCAACCAGCGCCGCAGTCTGCTGACCTACTTGAAAAAATCCGACGCCGGCCGCTACCAGACCCTGATCGAGCGT
>DATIOA010000083.1:0-6135 GCA_035473575.1 Rudaea sp.
ATGCAGGCGAAGTCGTGCTGAAAATTGCCTATGACGCGGACGGCAAGCCTACCGACGTCAAGCTTGTAGCCGATTCGCCGGCCACATCCAAAACGTTGATCGAAGCCAGCGTGGAAGCAGCTCGCTCTTGGCTGTTCCAGCCAGAAGTCGTCGGCGGACGCGCCTTGGCCGGTACGTCCGTGGTGCCGATCTGCTACGTACTACAGGTGATAGGCACGAATCGCACAAGAGGCAAATGCGACTGGAAAGCGCCCGGTCACGACCGCGCGCTCGATAATGGCGAAGCCCTCGCGCTAAATCCGGCCGCGAAATTGTTGACCGAAGTCGCCGGCCGCACTCTGTAAGCGGCCTTACTCCGGTTCCGCAATCACGCCGGCCAGCATTTCGCCCGTCACCGGCTTGCGCACGAATGCATCCATGCCAGCGGCGCGGCACAACGCCTCTTCGTCGCCGCGCGAACGCGCGCTGATGCCGATCAGGCGCAGGCTGGGCTTGTCGTCCTTCGCCTCGCCCGCACGGATCATGCGTGCGAGGGTCAATCCGTCGACACCGGGCAGATCCAGATCGAGCAGCGCCGCATCGTAATCCGCGGCGGCGAGTTCGCCGAGTGCCGCCAGCCCGTGCTCGGCGCGGCGCACGATGTGACCCTGCGCCTCGAGCAAACCGGCGATGGCGGCCGCGACCGTCGCATCGTCCTCGACGAGAAGGATGCGACGCACCGTGGCGGTGGGCAGCGATGCGGCATTTTCCATTTTTCTCGGCACGGCGGATTCGGGCAATGGCAGTTCGACCCGGAACGTGCTGCCGCGGCCGGGCTCGCTGTCCAGATCGATCGTCCCGCCCATGCGCGCGACGAGTTCGCGGCAGATCGCCAGGCCCAGGCCGCTGCCGGAACGCCGCTGCGGGCCGTCGGCCTGTTCGAAGCGGCGAAACAGGCGCTCGCGCTCGGCGGTTGCAATACCCGGCCCGCTGTCGCTGACCGTGAACGCAACGCCGGCGATGCTTCCGCGCCGCACCGATAGTCCGATGCCGCCGCGCTCGGTGAACTTGACCGCGTTGTTGACGAGGTTGAGCAGGACCTGCTCGATGCGCAGCGCATCGCCGACCAGCCAACGCGGCACGTCGTCCGCGACGCAGAGCGTCCATGCCAAGCCGCGCTTCGCGGTCTGCGGCTGTGCCAGCGCTTCGACCTGGCGCAGCAGCGCATGCAGATCGAATGGCGCGATATCCAGTTGCAGCTTGCCGGCCTCTATGCGCGCCAGGTCCAGCGAGTCGTTGACCAGGCGCAACAGCAATCGCCCCGAATCCTGGATCGCTTGTGCGTAGCCGTGCTGCTTCACATCGAGGTCCGTGCGCAATAGCAGCTCGGCCATGCCAAGCACGCCGGTCATGGGCGTGCGGATCTCGTGGCCCATCGTGGCGAGGAAATCGGATTTTGCCGCACTGGCGCTTAGTGCAAACGCGCGCTGCTGCTTCGCCAACTCCCACGAATGCCGGCGTTTCAGGCGCAGACGGTAGGCGCGAAACGCGAACGCAACGAGCAACGCGATCAGCGCCGCGTAACTTGCATAGGCGAGCGGCGTCGACCACGGCGGCGACGCCACACGCACGCGCAACGGCGCGGAAGGCGCGCTCCACGCGCCGCCGGCATCCGTGCCGCGCACGCGCAAGACGTAGGCGCCGGGCGGCAACTGCGCGTATTCGCGCTCGCCGCGATTGCCGCCGTCGATCCAGTCCGCGTCGAACCCGTCCAGCTTCCACTGGTAGCGTTGCGCGGCAGGATCGGCGAATGCCAGCGTGCGCGCAGTCAGGCGCAGGTCGCGATCCTGCCAGCCGAGTGCGATGTCCGCCGCGTCCAGCGTGATGTCGCTGCCGGCACGGCGCACACGGACGCCGTCGAGGCGCGGCGGCAGCGATGCGGCATTTTCCACAATGCGCGAAGGCATGAACCCGGCGATGCCGGCCAGGGTGCCGCCGAAAACCGTGCCGTCGAAGCGTTCGAGCAAAGGCGCGCGATTGAACTCCGCGCTGGCCAGGCCATCGCCGATGCCGAAACGGCGCACTCCGCGCGTGGCCGGATCGTACCGCCACAGGCCACGTGCGCTCGCCACCCAGACGCGACCTTGCGTATCTGCCTGCATGCCGCCCGCGGTCAGGCCCGGCCAACCGCGCGCCGCATCGACGCGATCCAACAGCTCCAATGCGCCATTTGCGTAGCGAAAATGCGTCAATGCGCCAATCGCGTGCACCCACAGCGTTCCATCGTCGGCGAACGCGAAAGCCAGTACGCGCTGCGCGGGCGCACCGTCCACGGGCGCAAACCGTGTCGCCGCGGCATCGAGCCGATCGAGCCCTGCGGCGCTTGCGGCGAGCAAGGCGCCGTCCGGCGCGAAGCCGATCAGGCCGACGTCCGTACTGCGCAGGCCCTCCGCTTCGCCGTAGCGCGCAACCGCCAGCGTCGCGGTGTCGATACGCGCGATGCCGCCGCCGTCGCTGCTGGCCCAGACCGCTCCGTCGCGGGCCTCGACGAGCAAATCCACGCTGCCGGGCGCCAGCGCGTCGTGGCGCTTGGGGTCGACGGGCACGTCGACGAATTTTCCATTCGTTCCATCGTATACGCGCAAGCCGTGCGCATGCCCGACCCAGAGGCGGCCATCGCGGCCGGCCAGGATCGACCACAGCGCGGACTCCGGTGCCTGCCAGCGCTGCGCATAACGTTCGATCTTCCCGGAATCCGGATCCAGGCGGTCGATGCCGCCATCGAGATTGACCGACCACACGCCGCCCTGCGCATCGGCCGAGAGGCCTTCGACGCGATTCGCGCTCAGGCTTGCCGCGTCGCGCGGATCGTTGCGGTACAGCGCGAAACGCCGCCAGTCCGGCGCGAGATACGCCATGCCGCCGCCGGTCGTGGCGAACCACAGGCCGCCATCGCGATCGCGCAATGCATCGAACACTTTTTTGCCCGGCAGGCTGCCGGATACCGCCGCGTTTTCGGTATGGACGTCCAGACGTCCATCCACAGCGCGATGCGCAAGACCTCCGCGCGTACCGATCCACAGCGCACCGTCGCTTCCGGCCACCAGCGCGTACACGACCTTGTCGGGCAGACGCGCGTCCTCCAGTACTTGTGCCGTGAGGTCGGTGCCGATGCGCAGCACGCCGCGGCGCGTGCCGGCCAGCATGCCGTCCGCCGTTTCAAGGAATACCGCCGCATTGATGCCGCCCGTACCCGGCACGGCGGATGTATCCACGTGCAGGAACTTGCCGTCGGCAGCGCGCACGTCGATGCCGGCGTCGCTGCCTATCCACAAGTTACCCGCCGCATCGCCGCGCAGCGCCAGCACATTGTCCGACGCGAGGCTGCCCGCGTCGCCGTCCTTGTGGCGAAAGTGCGCGAATGTATTCGTGGATTCGTCGAGGCGCTCCAGTCCCATCGCATAACCGCCGGCCCAGATCGCGCCGGTGGCGTCCTGCGCGATCGCCCATACGTCGTCGCCGGCCAGACTCGCCGGATTCCCGACTGCATGGCGGAAATGCTGAAAACCGCTACGCCGCGCATCGAGCAGGTTCAGCCCCGCGTCCTCGCCACCGCACCAGATGCGGTTGTCGCGGTCGACGAACAACGCGGTGACGTCCGCGCCGGAAAGGCTCGCCGCGTCGTCGGGATCGGTGCGGTAGACGCGAAAATCCACGCCGTCGTAACGCGCCAAACCATCCGCCGTACCGACCCAGATGTAGCCATCGCGATCCTGGACGATTTTCCACACCGTGCTCGACGGCAACCCGTCCGCCGCGTCCAGCGTGCGGAAGTACGGCGTCGCCGCGAGCATCGGCGCGGATTCCGCGGGTACGACGGCAAGCGCCGCCGCGATCAACACGCTGCCCCACATGGAAAGCTCCCCAGCTTTTCCCCCCGCCGATGATGCCTGAAAATCCGTCCGGCGCTATTACGCTTTTCTTATACCCGCGATGCATTGAATGCGCCCACCGTTCGCCACCCATCCAGATGCAGGGGCTGCTTACTCCCAAGTCTGGCAAACTACGCATTGCATGAACCTGCGATCCGTAGTCCTTGTTGCGATGGCCGCGCCGGCATTTTGCGCCGTGCCCGCGCACGCATCCGATTACGTGCTCGATTCCGTGCACACGCAGGTGTATGCCTGCGCCAGCCATTTGGGATTTTCCACTCCCTGCGCCCGCTTAAGGATAAAAAGTGGATTTTTCCACTTCGACGACGGCGACTGGAGCACGGCGAAAGTCGACGCGATCGTCGACACTACCTCGCTCGATCTCGGCGACGCGGCCTGGGACGCGAAAGTGCGCTCGTGGGAATTCCTCGAAACGGGCAAATATCCGGACGCGCGTTTCGTGTCGCAATCGACGGAAAAGACCGGCGAGAAATCCGCAATCGTGCACGGCGTGCTGACTTTGCGCGGCGTTGCCCATCCGCTGGATTTGCGCGTGACCTTCAACCGCGCTGGTTTCGATTCCTACGACTTTCGCTTCACAGCGGGATTTTCCGCCAGCGCCACGCTCAAGCGCTCCGATTTCGGCATGAAGAAATACCTGCCGGATATCGGCGATGCGGTGCAAATCCGGATCGAGGCCGAAGGCTTGCGCGGCAAGCCGGCGCCGGTTCAGACTTCGCCCACGAAAACGGAGCGGTGACATGCTCAAGAGCGGACCCAACCACTGGGGCAGCCTCGCCAAATTCTTCCACTGGACCATCGTCGTGTTGATCCTGGTGCAGGGCACGATCGGCTTGGTCATGGTCGAACTGCCCAAGCGACCGAATGTGATTCCGGTTTTCAGTTTCCACAAGTCGCTGGGCCTGACGATCCTCGCGCTCGCAGTGCTGCGCCTCGCGTGGCGGCTGTTCGATCCGCGTCCACGCGAACCCTCAACGATGCCGCGCTGGCAGGCGTTCGGCGCACGCGCCGGGCACGCCCTGCTTTACCTGCTGATTTTTCTCGTGCCGCTGTCGGGCTGGTGGTTCGATTCGGTGGCCTCGCTGCGACCCTTGTACTGGTTCGGGCTGATCCACGTACCGCCGTTGGGTGGTCCCGATCCGGCAATCCCGAATCTGAAGGATATCGCCGCCGAGCGGCACGAAATGCTGTTCTGGATATTGATCGCCGTCGCCGCCGGCCACGCGCTGATGGCGCTGATCCACCACTTTCACAACCGCGACGGCGTGCTGCGCCGGATGCTGCCGTTCGTGCGTTCCTGACGGAGTTTATACAATGCGCAAATGGATACTTCTGCTCGCCCTGCTGCCGCTCGCCGCATTCGCGCGCGACTGGAACGTGGACATGGCCAAGAGCGGCCTCGGCTTCAACGGCACGTACCAGAACGGTCCGTTCGCCGGCATGTTCAAGAAGTGGCAGGCCGCGATCAGCTATGACGAAAGCGATCTGGCAAAAGCGAAGTTCGACGTGACGGTGGATCTGGCCAGCGTCGACACCGGCAGCGGCGAACGCGACCAAACCCTGGCCACGTCCGATTTCTTCGACACCGCGAAATTCCCGCAGGCGCACTTCGTCACCAGCGCATTCAACCGCGGCGCCGACGGCGGCGTGATCGCGTTGGGCACGCTCACCATCCGCGACCAGAGCAAACCCGTCACGCTGAAAGTGAAGTTCGCTGTATCCGGCGGCGCGACCACGCTCGACGTCGGCACCACGCTCAATCGCCTCGATTTCGGCCTCGGCACGAGCGGCGACTGGGCTGATATCAGCACGAACATCAACGTGCACGGACATCTGGTGCTGGTGCCGAAATAATTTCTCGCGGTCGCTGACGCCCGTCGCGAAACCTGCGACCATTGCGCACCGCCGCGGCGCTTGGGGGATTCACATGACTGGAAACGACACGGCAATCCGCCGCGAAGTCGGCGCGTTCGCGCTGATGCTGATGGGCCTGGGTTCGATCATCGGCTCGGGCTGGCTGTTCGGCGCGTGGCGCGCGGCGGGGCTGGCCGGGCCGGGCGCGATCTGGGCATGGATCATCGGCGCGCTGATCATCAGCGCGATCGCCCTGACCTACGCTGAACTCGGCGCGATGTTCCCCGAATCCGGCGGCATGGTGCGCTACGGCCAGTATTCGCACGGCTCGCTGGTCGGCTTCATCGCG
>DATIOA010000084.1:0-2625 GCA_035473575.1 Rudaea sp.
GCAACTGGATCACGTTCAGTGCCACCGTGCTGTTGCCCAGAATCCCGCTGGTGCCGGGCACTTCGAAATCGTCCGCGAACAGGTCGCGCGTCGTCTTGTGGACGAATGTGACGCCGTCGCTGGTCGTCAGCCCATAGCACACCAGCGCATCGAGCGGATCACCGCCGAACTGGACCTGGCTGCCGTTGTAGGCGACATTCGTCGCACCGTAGGCTATCGCCGACGTCGTGGGCGATCCTGCTGCTGCGCCGAAAACGAACGGCAACGGCAAAGTGCCCGCAGATCCGTTCGCGCTGTAGAAAATCGGCATGATCCCGGTTGGGCTCGCACCAGTGGCTGCAGCGGTGTTTCCACACAGCAGCGGATTCGCCGTGACCAGCGTCGCCAATGGATTGGCGCCGAAATTATACTGGTATGGAGAGATGGCCGGACTCGCCGAAGCCGGTGAAGCCAGCGTCGTGACCTGCTCATCCATCGGGACCAAGGTGGGAGCGGCAAACCCCGCTTGCGCAAACGCAAGCACCGAACAACCCGCCAGAACTGCCAAACGCGCAAACTGCATTGAAATCTTCACTCCGAATCCCGGCCGCTTCACGATAGAGCGGCCCGCTTATAGCACGGGCCGCGACCGTGATTTCCACGCCGCGGCCCGAAGGTAATGTCTTGCCGATTGGCGGCGAGTATACCATCGCGTTGGCGCCAGGCTTGTTAAATGGTAGTTACCTCAAGGGCTTGCGCGCGACGCCGCAGGCGCTGGCAGAACCGGGCGAAGCCGCTACAATGACCGCCGTCCGTAATCTCCCCCACTGGAACGATCATGCGCCTTGCGTTCGCCTTGATGTTTGCACTCTGCCTTGCCGGTTTCGCCCGTGCCGAACAATTCTCCTCGCTCGAAGAACGCATGTCGCAATCCGAATTCCACGCCGCGGGCCTGGACAAGCTCTCGCCCGACGAACTCAAGTCGCTCAACAACTGGCTGCGGGCACATTACGGAACGCAAACGACCTATGTCACGCCATCGGGCCAGCCGGTGTTCTATCCGCAGGACTCGGCGCGCGAAGCGTTCGATGCGCACATTGTCGGCGAGTTCACCGGCTGGTACGGCCAGAGCGTGTTCACGCTCGACAACGGCCAGCAATGGAAGCAGGCCGAGTCGGGCAGCCGTCAATGCGGAAAATCCGAGAATCCCAAAGTCACGATCAAGCCGACGCTGATGGGCAGCTGGCTCATGTACGTGAACGGCTGCAGCGACAGCGTGCGCGTTGAAAGGACGAAATAATCCATCGCGACACCAGGCATCGTGCCGGTACGCGCATCACTTTGCGCCGCGCAGAAATTCGATCGACTTCGCCAACCGCTTCGGCGACACCGGCTCGGCGGTTTTGAGTTCCTGCGCGAATAGCGACACGCGCAGTTCCTCGATCAGCCAGCGCAATTCCGCGAGCGCCGGATTCGACGCGCCGCTCGCCGTCATCTTCAGGTATTCGGCCCAGTAGACGCGCACGGTGAGCATGCGCGCCTGGTCGCGCGCGGCGTCCTGGCGCAGGCGCTCGGCGCGCAGGCGCATGGCCTTGAGATAACGCGGGAATTGCGACAGGCGCGCCGCATCCGCATCGCGCACGAATCCCGGATACACCAGCGCATCGAGTTGCTCGCGCAGATCGTCGTAGTTGGCGCGCGCATAGCCCATCAGCGGCGGCTCCAGCCAGGGCGACAGTTCGGCATAGGCGGCAAGGATTTCCTCGACGATCTTCAATCGCTCCATCGCTGCCGGAAACAGCATCCGTGCGAGTTCGGAAGTGGCGTCGCGAAACGCCTCACGCGTGCGCACGTCCATGTCGCGCGCGATGAAAAGATCGGCCAATGCCGCCTCGACGATGTCCTCACGCAAGGCGTCGACGCTGGCGATGCCGGCGTACTTGAGCGCGAGCTGGCGGTCGATCGGCAACTGCCTTCGCGCCTGCTTGATAGCCTCGCGCAACGCGCGGCGCAGCAGCCGTTCGACGCCACCGTGATGTGCATCACGGGCCTCGTCCGCGCGCTCGAACACGCGCAGGGCGACGGATTCCCCGAGGTCGACCAGGGCCGGGTATGCCGCGAGTCCGCCCGCGCCGGTGACGACGGGTGGAATCTCGTCGAGATCGAATTCGACGACTTCCTCGCGCGTGAGCTCGGTGTCCGCGTGACGCGAGAACGCTGCATTCGCCGCGCTGCCCCATTGCCCGCGAAGCGCGGCAATGTCGCGGCCTTCGGCCAGCGTCTTGCCGTCCTCACCGTAGACGCGAAAGCGCATGGTCAGATGCACCGGCACGTCGATTCCTGAAAAATCCGCCGCACTCACGTCGACACCGGTCACTCGCTTCAGATACTGCGCCAGCACGACGGCGAGCGCTTCGTCGCGCGGCGATTCGGATTCGGCGAACGCGCGCGCGAAATCCGGCGCCGGCACGAAGTTGCGGCGCAGCGATTTCGGCAGGCCGCGAATCAGTTCGGCCACCTTGTCCGGCAACAATCCCGGCACCAGCCATTCGCAACGCGTCGCCTGCACGGCGTTGACGAAGGCGAGCGGCACGTGCAGCGTCACGCCATCGGCGGCATCGCCCGGCACAAAGCGGTATTCGAGTT
>DATIOA010000085.1:0-11749 GCA_035473575.1 Rudaea sp.
GCTGCTCATGGTCTACCTGCTCACCGCCGTGCTCACCGAAATGATGGGACACAACCCGTCGGTGGTGCTGATGGTGCCGATCGCAATTTCCATAGCGCACGTCCTGCACGTGAGCCCGACGCCGTTCGTGATCTGCGTCGCGTTCGCCGCGGCGACCTCGTTCGCGACGCCGGTCGGTTATCCGACCAACACGATGGTGTACGCGGCCGGCAGTTATCGTTTCGTCGATTTCATGAAAGTCGGCATTCCGCTGATCGCGATGTTCTGCGCGCTGTCGATGTGGCTGATCCCGCAGTTCTGGCCGTTCCAGTCCTGAGCGAAGCGCCATGACGATGCTGCCGCCACCAACGCGCAAGAAACTCGGTCTGGTCATCGACCTGGATATCTGCGTCGGCTGCCACGCTTGCGCGGTGGCGTGCAAGGAATGGAACGACGACGGCGAGTTCGGCCCGCTGCCGGACGAGAATCCCTATGGCGCGCAACCGCTGGGCGTTTGGTTCAACAGAGTCCACACCTACGAAGTCGAGCCGGAAGAAAAACACAAGCCGGCGATGACGGTGCACTTTCCGCGCTCGTGCCTGCACTGCGAGACGCCGGATTGCGTGACCGTGTGCCCGACCGGCGCGAGCTACAAGCGCGCCGAGGACGGCATCGTGCTGGTCGACGCGGACAAGTGCATCGGCTGCAAACTGTGTTCGTGGGCCTGTCCCTACGGCGCGCGCGAATACAGTGCGACCCGCGGCGTCATGCAGAAATGCACGCTGTGCGTGGATCGCATCTACAACGAGTCGTTCGAGGAAGTCGACCGCCAGCCCGCCTGCGTGATGGCCTGTCCCACGCGCGCGCGGCACTTCGGCGATCTCGGCGATGCGGATTCGGCAGTGTCGAAACTCGTCGCCGAACGCGGCGGCTACGACCTCATGCCGGAGATCGGCTATAAACCGGTGAACAAGTACCTGCCGCCGCGTCCGCGCCGCGATGGCTGTGGTTCAATTCCGGCAAAATCGACGCAGGATGAAAATGTGGATTTTTCCACATCGCCGCTGTTGCGCTGGGTGGACAAGGTTCTTTCACGATAAGCGGCAGATGAATTCCATAAACCCCGTTCACCCTCAGCGTAACGCCATAGGCGCGAAATCGAAGGGCCGTAGCATTGTTCCGTCATTCCGGCATGGAATGCCGGAATCCAGAAGCCATGGATGGCATCCTTGCAGCCTGGATCCCGGCAATCCCTGCCGGGATGACGAGCGTAACGAATGAACCCCGCCTTCTCCGTCATCTTCTTTACCGTCGTGTCCGGCATGGGCTATGGATTGCTGTTCCTGCTCGGTGCGCTGTTCGCGTTGAATCCCGTGTCGATTGGACGCAACGAGGCGCTGCTCGCACTCGGCGTCGGTGCGACCTTCGTCGCCGCGGGACTGCTCGCCTCGACATTGCACCTCGGCCAGCCGCAGCGTGCCTGGCGCGCTTTTTCGCAGTGGCGTTCATCGTGGCTGTCGCGCGAGGGCGTGGCCTCGGTCGTGAGCTTCGCGCCGATCTTCACGCTGGCGTGGTGCCTGTGGCGCGGCGCGGATGCATCGCTGTTACGCGGATTCGGCGCCTTGCTCGCAGCGCTCGCCATCGTGACCGTCGTGTGCACGGCGAAAATTTATACTTCGTTGAAAACGATACCGGCCTGGCACAACGCTTACGTGCTGCCCGGCTATTTGCTGTTGGGATTGCTCGGTGGTGCGGTTTGGCTGCTTGCGCTGCATACGCCGTTCGCCATCCTCGGTTTCACGCCACATCGCGGATTCACGATGATCGATTTGCGATTGTGTGAGGTGCTTTCCTTGGCCATCGTGTCGTTGTCGCTTTTTGGTTGCGTATTGAAACTTTCCTATTGGCGGCAGATCGATGCAGCGCATCCAGTCTCGACACTGGAATCCGCCACCGGACTCGGACGCTTCGGCAGCGTGCGCAGCGTCGAAGCGCCGCACACGGAAGAAAATTACCTGACGCAGGAAATGGGCTTCGTGCTGGCGCGCAAACATGGCAAACGGCTGCGCGCGATCTGCCTAATCCTGCTCGGACCAGTTCCCGTTGTGATGGCATTGGGCGTCCTGCTCTGGCCAACTTTTCTCGGAACGTTCGGCATGCAACTGGAATTTGTCATGCTATTGGCGTTCACGCTTGTCGCTGCCCTCAGCGTCACTGCTAGTCTGTTCGTCGAACGCTGGCTGTTTTTTGCCGAAGCCTGGCACGTTGTGATGCTGTACTACGGCGGCGCACAGCCACATCGCGCCTGAACGGCGCTTGTACGTTTCGCGCACTTGTCCACATTTTTGCATCGGTGGACGCTTACAATGCGCGCCCGCCGCATCGCACGCGGCGCGTCCCCCCAGAACAAGGAATTCCCGATGAAAACGACATTGCTCGCATCCGCCGTCTTGCTTGCGCTGCCGCTGGCCGCACTCGCCGATCCGCCGCCACCGCCGCCGCAGGGCTGGTCCGGCAGCGGCGAGGCCGGCCTGTCCATCGCCAGCGGCAACACCAAGTCGCAGAACCTGAACGCCAAGCTCAACATCAAGTTCAACGACGACCAGTGGACGGACGATTTCTACCTGACCGCGCTGCGCAACAAGGCGAACCTCGCCACGACCACCGGCAACCGCTACGACCTGACCGCGAACCGCTACGAAGCTGGCGCATCCCTGGGCTACAAGTTCGACGAGCGCAGCTACATCGTCGGCGCGGCGCGCTACGAGCACGACGAATTTTCATCCTACGACTACCAGTACATCGTCTCGATCGGCTACGGCTACCAGATCCTGAAAAACGCCAGCGACGAGCTCGCGGTGGAAATCGGCCCGGGCTACAAGGTCGCGCAGCCGGCTGCGTACATCCTGCTGCCGGTCGATCCGCTATCGCCGCCGGTCAAGGTCACGCCGGATTCGGAGAACAACCTCGTCGCACGCGGCAAGCTCGCCTACAGGCACAACTTCAGCGACACGGTGTCGTTCGTCGACACGTTCGTGGTCGAAGCCGGCAGCGGCAACAAGTTCTTCCAGAACGACGCCGGACTCGCGGTGAAGATGAACAGCAAGCTCGCGCTGAAGGTCGGCTACCAGATCCGCCACAACTCGGACGTGGAGCCGGGCTTCAAGAAGACTGACGGACTGTTCACGACGAATCTGGTCTACAACTTCTAAAAACCCGCTGCGCTCGACATCTTGCACGCCGGCGGTGCTCGGAACCCTCATTTACATCCGGGTAAACTCCGGTTCCTGCGCTCCGGCGGCGTGCAACCTGTCATCGCTCGCGACGGTTTTTTGCTGTTCCAGGCACCGTTTCACTAACGAAAGCCGCGGCTACGGCTTGCGCGCATTCTTGTCGTCCTGCGTGCGTGCAGCCTGGCTTGCCTCTGCCTGCGCTTGCGCGGCATCGTCCTCGCTAGTCCAGAACGTCTTGCCATCGCGATCCTTGAAAGCGAGCGCCATGATTTTCAGGAAAAAGCGTGGATTTGCATCGTAGACGGTGAGGGCAATGGCCAACACGACGACGGCAAACCGGTCTGCCGCTGCCAGGATCAGGCTCAACGGCAACAGCAACAGCGAGCGCGCAAGTAACAGCACGAAGCGGTATTTCATCTGCGCCTCGAAATACTCCAACTTCGCGGGCACAACTTCGTGCAGGCGCAGCGCCCACGCACTGGCAAGTATCTGGAATGCGACGGCCACAATGAACTGCACCAGCGCCGCTCGGGTCGACGGCAGGCTTTCCCACAGCAAATCGAATACGCTTCCGTTCGTGTAGAGGCCGCTGATGAAAATCAGCGCCAGTACCGGCAGCAGGCCAACGAAGGTGAATACCACCGTGCCGGAACGACGTTGGCTAGCCGTGCGTTGAGGTTTGGCCAGCGCGTCCAGGCCGCGCTGCACATACGCTACCCAGGCCGGCACTCGCAAAACAATGTCCAGCGCGTAGAAAAACACAACCGTAATCGGTACCCAGCCGAGTGCGTAAACGCCAAACACCGGCACGGCCTGACGCAGCGCGGCGCCAAACCAAAACGATGCCGTATTTGCGATCATGGACTGATGACGTCGAGCAGTGCACCGGCGCCCAGCTCCAGCAGCTTGCGCGCGACGCGCTCGCCCAGTGCATCGGGCGCTTCGGATTGGCCATCGTCCTCGGCGCGGATGAGCTTGCCGCTGGCGGCGTCGCCGACCAGCCCGGAAAGATGCAATCCGATTTCGGTTTCGATGCAGAACGCGGCGATCGGCACCTGGCAACTGCCTTCCAGACGGCGCGTCATGGCGCGTTCGGCGGCGACGCAGCGTGCGGTATCGGCATCGTGCAGCGGCGCCAGCAATTCCAGCGTGCGCGCATCGCCGGCGCGCAATTCCACGGCGATCGCCCCCTGCGCCGCGGCCGGCAACCAGTGCGGCGGTTCGAGCCGACTGCGGATGCGCGACGCAAGCCCGAGGCGTTCCAGTCCCGCGCAAGCGAGCACGATCGCGTCGTAATCGCCGTGGTCGAGCTTGGCCAGGCGCGTGTTGACGTTGCCGCGCAAGTCGAGCAAACGCAGATCCGGACGCCGCGCCCGCAATTGCGCCTGCCGGCGCAGCGACGAGGTGCCGACGCGCGCGCCGCGCGGCAATTCGTCCAGATGCACAAAGTTCACGGCAACGAAGGCGTCGGCCGCATCGGCGCGCTCGAGCACGGCGCCGATGGCGAAGCCGTCGTCCAGGCGCATCGGCACGTCCTTGAACGAATGCACGGCGATGTCGGCCTCGCGTTTTTCGAGCGCGACTTCAAGCTCTTTCAGGAACAGGCCCTTGCCGCCGATATCGGCGAGCGGACGATCCAGGATGCGGTCGCCGCGCGTCGTCATCGGCACGAGCTCGACGCCCAGATGCTGATGCGCCGCACGCAGGCGCGCGGCGACATGCTCGGCCTGCCACAGCGCGAGCTCGCTTTTGCGCGTGGCGATGCGCAATGTATTCATAGAGCGCGCGCCAGCTTGCGCAACCCCGGCAGGTTGCGCCGGCTCACTTCCAGCGTCGTCGCGACGCCTTCGAGTTGCGCGTGAATGCTGCCGTCTGCGGCGCGCACGAGTCCGGTCAGACGATCGCGCGCGACCAGGCAATTGCGGTGGATGCGCACGAAGCGTTCGCCGAATTCTTCTTCCAGCGTCTTCAGCGATTCCTCGATCAGCACTTCGCCCTTGGCGTGATGCACGACGACGTACTTGTCTTCGGCCAGCAGATACTGGATGTCGGCCACCGCCACGAGCACGAGGTTGCCGCGCACGCGTGCGCACAGGTGGCTGCGCCGGGCGGGCTTGCCGGATGCCGATTCCAGCCGGGCGATGTCCTCAGTGCCGAAGCGACGCGCGCGTTCGAGCGCGGTGCGCAGGCGTTCCAGGCGCACCGGCTTGACCAGGTAATCGACCGCGCCGGTGTCGAACGCGGCGAGCGCGTGTTCGTCGTAAGCGGTGCAAAAAATTATCGCCGGTGGCTTGTCGAAACCGGCGAAGTGGCGCGCGGCTTCCAGGCCATCCATCAGCGGCATGCGGATGTCGAGCAGGACCACATCCGGATGCGCTCGCGCGGCCGCTTCCAGCGCGGCGCGGCCATCGCCCGCTTCGCCGGCGATTTCCACGTTGCCGCAATCGCGCAGCAACGCGGCCATGCGTTCGCGCGCGAGCGGCTCGTCGTCAACGATGAGGATTTTCATGCGGCAACGTTATCACGCAGACGAATTCGCCGGCATTGTTGTCGATCTCCAACTTTCCGCGCGCGCCGAAATGGTACTCGATGCGCGCGCGTGTGTTCGCCAGCGCCATGCCGTTGCGTGGCGCGACGCGCACGTTGGACGGCGGCTGCGGATTGCGGATTTCCAGCACCACCGCGCCCGCTTCGCGGCGCCCACGCACGCTCACCGTGCCGCCTTCAGGCAGTTGCTGGATGCCGTGGTAGATCGCGTTTTCCGCCAGCGGTTGCAGCAGCAGCGCCGGAATCGGCAGGTCCGCCGGCAGATCGTCCACGGTCATGTCCACGCGCAGCCGTTCGCCGAGACGCAGTTTTTCGATGCCGAGGTATTGCCGCATCAGGTCGAGCTCGGCGCCGAGCGTGCTCAGCGCGGCGTCGCGGCCGAGCGCGGCGCGGAACAGGTCGGACAAATCCTCCACCGCACGTTCGGCCTCGGCCGGGCGGCTGCGAATCAGGCTGGCGATCGTGTTCATGCTGTTGAACAGGAAGTGTGGACGGATGCGTGCCTGCAACGCTTCGAAGCGCGCCTTTGCCTCGGCACGCACGCGTGCGCGCCATTGCTCGAGCACGTAGAAATAGCGCAGCAGCGCCGCGCCGAGCAGTGCGCACAGGGCCGCGCTGCGCCAGATGAAACGGCCCTGGAATTGCGTAGGCAGGGTGAGGTTCAAGCCGAGCTGGTGATCGATTTCGAACACCAGCGCGCTGCCGATTACGGTGATCGCGAGCATGAGCGCGTAGGCGGCGAGCACGCCGAGCCAGGGCGACATTTTCTCAAGTTGCGGACGCAGCTTGCACAGGCACACCGCGCACACCAGCGCGAGCCACTGCGCGAACACGCTGACCGTGGCCAGGCGCGGCAGCAGCGGGCGCATCTCGTCGCTCGGCGCGATCTCGGCGACGAGCACCAGCAGTTCCGCCACCACCATCACCGCAAACAACACCGGCAGGCTGCAAAAATCCGGCAGCCAGTGCGGGCGTTCTTCAGCGGGGCGGATGGTCATGATTTATCGACAGCCGTCCGTGGAGCATCCAGACTGCATGGATGCCATCCTTGGCCACTGGATTCCGGCAGTCCATGCCGGAATGGCGAGCGAAATGAAACGTCAGCCATTTTTCGTGGCCTCAATGGCTCAACCGTACTCCCAACCACTCGCGCAAATCGGCGATTTCCTCCATGCACACCTGATGCGCCATCGGATAGGAATGCCAGTCGATCGCGTAACCACGCTGCTTCAGATATTCGCGGCTCATTTCGCCGAGCGCGTGCGAGATCGTCGGATCGAGCATGCCATGCGCCATGAAGATCGGCGCGGCGCGGTTCGCCGCGCTCGCCTCGGCGTCGGTCTTTTCCGCCATCGGCAGGTAGGTGGACAAGGCGACGATGCCGCCGAGGCGCTGCGCATGGCGGATGCCGCCGGCAAGCACGATCGCGCCGCCCTGCGAAAATCCGGCAAGGAAGATGTTTTCCGCCGCAATCCCGCGTTCGACTTCGCGCGCGATCAATTCCTCGAGCAGGACGATCGAGGAACGGATGCCCGTCTCGTCCTGGCGCTGGGCGATTTCCTGGCCGGAGATGTCGTACCAGGCGCGCATCGCCATGCCGCCGTTGATCGTGATCGGCCGCACCGGCGCGTGCGGAAACACGAAGCGCAATGGCGGCCATTTCGGATCGACCAGTTCCGGCACGATCGGCAGGAAATCGTTGCCGTCGGCACCCAGGCCGTGCAGCCAGATCACGGCATGACGCGGGTTCGGCCCGGTGGTCTTTTCGATGCAAGGCAGGGGCATGGCGAATCCTTGGCGGCAGCGCGAGCATGGTGCCGGATTTGGCCCACATCTGCCAGCGCGCCATGACTTGTGGCGGCTTGCGACGCTGCGCCCAGCCGCTATGCTGCGCGTTTCCGCTTCGAGGAAACGCCCGTGTCCCGCATCGCAGTCGTCGCCACCCTTGCCCTGATCGCCTCAGCAGCTGCGTTCGCGCAGCCTGCGCCGCAAGCCCAGGCGCCGCTCACTCTTGAGCGGATCATGGCCGATCCGGACTGGATCGCCGGGCAGATCCAGGTGCCCGAGGAATTCGAGGAAAGCGGCGGCGCGCCGTATTTCAGCGTCGACGGCCGCAGCGTGTATTACCGGCTCAAGCGCAGCGGCTCGCCGGTGTTCGACCTGCGCCGCATCGATCTCGCCGACGGCAAGGACAGCCTCATCGACGCCGCGGCAATGACAAGCGCGGACGGTGGCAGCACCGTGTACAACGCCACCCGCACGTACGCGGCGTTCGTGCGCAACGGCGACGTATTCCTGCGCGACCTGCGCAACGGCGCGACGACGCAAGTGACGCGCGACGGGGCGCGCCAAAGCGGCCTGCAATTTTCTGTCGACGGGCGCCTGCTCAGTTTCCACAGCGGCGACGAATGGTTCGTGCACGACGTCGCGAACGGCACGACGGCGCCTGCCGCGATTCTGAAGACCGAAGACGATCCGGATGCCGCGCCCAAGGACGACGTGTTGCGCGCCGAACAGTTGCGCTTGTTCGCGACGCTGCAAAAGATGGACAAGGACAAGCAGGAAACCCGCGAACACGCGCAGGCCATGCAGCGCGGCGACGCGAGCCGCGCGCCGCTGCCGTTCTACCTCGGCGACAAGGTCAAGCTGGTCGACACGGAACTCTCGCCCGACGCGCGCTGGCTGCTCGCGGTCACGACGCCGAAGGACCATGCCCGCGGCGAACAGCCCAAGCTGATCCGTTACGTCACCGACACCGGTTATCCGGAATTCGAACCGCTGCGCCGCAACGCCGGTCGCAACGCACCCGCTCCGCAAACGTTGTGGTTGTTCGACCTGGTGAAACACACACAGACCCAAATCGACGTCGGCGGCCTGCCCGGCATCCACGACGACCCGCTCGCCGCGATCCGCGCGGAAAACGAAAAAGCCGGCCTGCTCAAGGCGCCGACCGAAGAAAAAGGCAAGGGCGGAAAAGCAGGTAAATCCGCCAAGGCGGACAAGGAAAAGACCCGCGACCTGGAAATCGCCGGCATCGCCTTCAGCCGCGACGGCGCGCATGCCGCCGTGCAACTGCGCGCGATCGACAACAAGGATCGCTGGCTGGTGACGCTCGATCCAGCTCATCCGCAACCCGCGCTGCAGGACCGCCTGCACGACGACGCCTGGATCAACTGGAACTTCAACGAATTCGGCTGGGAAAACGACAGCCGCACGCTGTGGTACGTGTCCGAGCAATCGGGCTACGCGCATTTGTATGCCAAACCGCTGGACGGCAAGTCGCGGCAACTCACGCGCGGCGATTCCGAAACCTCGCATCCGGTGCTGTCCAACGATGGACGCTGGTTCTATGTGCGCGCCAACGCGGAAAAACCCTGGGCCCACGACGTCTATCGTGTGGCGGTCGATGGCGGCGACTTGCAGCGCGTCACGCATTACCAGGGCATGGATTCCTTCACGCTGTCGCACGACGACGCGAAACTGCTGGTCGTGCATTCGTCGTCGTACGTGCCGTCGCAACTGGCCGTCGTCAATGCCGATGGCAGCGGCAGTCCACACGAGCTCACCGACACGCGCACGGCGGCCTACAAGGCGCTGCACTGGGTACAACCGCAGTTCGTGCAGGTAGCGTCCACGCACTTCAAGGGCTCGATCTGGGCGAAGTTTTACGCGCCTGAAAATCATGACAAGTCCAAGCCGCATCCGGCCGTGATCTTCGTGCATGGCGCCGGCTATCTGCAGGACGTGAGCGCGAACTGGTCGTACTACTTCCGCGAGCAGATGTTCAACAACCTGCTGTTGCAACACGGCTACGTCGTGATCGACCTGGATTACCGCGCCTCCGAAGGCTACGGCCGCGACTGGCGCACCGCGATCTACCGCAACATGGGCCACCCGGAACTCGAAGACCTGCTCGACGGCAAGGCGTGGATGGTGAAGAACTGGAACGTCGATCCCAAGCGCGTCGGCGTCTACGGCGGCTCCTACGGCGGCTACATGACCGAGATGGCGCTGTTCCGCGCGCCCGGCGAATTCGCCGCCGGCGCGGCGTTGCGCCCGGTCAGCGACTGGATGCTGTACGACGACGGCTACACCTCGGACATCCTCAACCGCCCGCAGGACGATCCGATGGCGTATCGGCGTTCATCGCCGATCGAGTTCGCGCAAAACCTGCGCGATCCGCTGCTGATCTGCCATGGCGTCATCGACAACAACGTGCTGTTCCAGGACAGCGCACGGCTGTACGAACGCCTGATCGAGTTGCACAAGGACAATTTCAGCATGTCGATCTATCCGCTCGACCGGCACGCGTTCACGAACGCGGATTCGTGGCTTGATGAATACAAGCGCATCTACAAGTTGTTCGAGGCCAACTTGAAGTAGCCGTCTAGCGATCGAGCGGGCTGAGCACGCCACCCGCACCGCGATTGAGGACGTGGGTGTAGATCTGCGTGGTCGCGACGTCCTTGTGGCCAAGCAGTTCCTGCACGGTGCGGATGTCGGCACCGGCTTCGATCAGGTGCGTGGCGAAGCTGTGGCGCAGCGTGTGCGCGGACAGTGGTTTGACGATGCCCGCGCGTTCGCGCGCCTGCTTGAGCGCGCGCGACAGCACGGCATCGTCGACGTGCTGACGACGCTCCTTTCCGCCGCGTGGATCGATCGAACGCCGATCCGCCGGAAACACGTACTGCCAGCCGAAGTCGCGCGCCGCGCGCAGATACTTGCGTTCGAGCGCGTGCGGCAGCCAAACCCGGCCGAATCCGTCGGCCAAATCGCGTTCGTGCAGGATGCGCGTACGTTCGATCTCACGCCGCAAGGATTCGACTAGCGCCTTTGGCAACACCGTGTGCCGGTCCTTCGCGCCCTTGCCATCCCGGATCGTGATCTCGTTGCGCGCGAAGTCCACGTCCTTCACGCGCAAACGCAGACACTCCATGATGCGCATGCCGCTGCCGTAGAGCAGGCTTGCCAGCAGCCAGGGACGTCCGTCCATCGCGGCGAGCAGACGCCGTACCTCATCCACCGACAATACCGTTGGCACGCGCTGCACGCGCTTGGCACGGACGACGTTTTCCATCCACGGCAGGTCGATGCGCAAGACCTCACGATACAAAAACAGGATCGCCGAAAGTGCCTGGTTCTGCGTGCCCGCGGCGACATTGCCAAGCGTCGCCAACCGCGACAGGAACACCTCCACGTCGCCACCTCCCAACTCGCGTGGGTGACGCATGCCGCTCGCCAGGATGAACCGGCGAACCCAGCCCACGTACGCCTGTTCCGTTCGCAAACTGTAGTGTTTGTAGCGCAACTTGCGGCGAACTTCGTCCATCAGGCGAGCACCGGCCGCGTTCGACTGCGCGCCCATTACCCCCGCGTTTTCGCCCTTGCGACCCATTACGTCCCCGCAGCCGGATAGATGCGCGCCATTTTCCGCGGCACACCAGTACGCGACTGTCGGGCAGATGCTTGATTGTGTGTAGGAAAACAGCTTGACGAAGTTTTATTCAGGTCCGACGATACGGGCCAACGTCCCGTTTGGGGGCGCTACTTAGTGTTAGGCCGCACGAGCTGTGTTTTGAATTTCGGAGGTGATATGTACCGTCGCTGGTTCGTGCCATGGGGTTGGGTCTACAGACCCGTTTCTTGGCAAGGCTACGGGCTAGTTCTTCTTGCTGTTGGCTTCTGCGCCAACGTCACTTTCGCGGTCGATCGTCATTCTCATTCTGTCAGCGACACGCTTTACGGTATCTTCCCATTCGTCGCGCCAGCCGTCATCTTGCTAAACTGGGTCGCTTCCAAAACCAGCAACCGTGCGCCCTAACTATTCGCTCAAGCGGACGGCTGAGGGTCGGTTGCGGTACTATCACACGTCTGCGGCAGCCGCCGCTTAGCTCAGGTGTTAGGCGCATTTAATGATTCGAAGTCAGTTCCCCAGGCAATTTTCTACCGCCGCAATCCTCGTGCTGGGGTTTGCGGCTTTCGTTGCTGGC
>DATIOA010000086.1:0-10220 GCA_035473575.1 Rudaea sp.
TGTCCCTTCACAATAGTCACGGCACGAGACAACCAACTGCCAAGCGCATGTGAGATCATCGCCCAATAGCTGCCGGTCTCGATCGGCCGCTGAGGGTCGCGTGCAGGCGCTCTCGTTACTATACGACCCTGTCTCTGGCCAGAGTGAACCGTAGCTCTACCGAACCGGCTGTACCCATGGCGAAGAAATCGCACCTGAGCGTCGCCGACTTGCGCGGTTACAGCGCCATCGCGGTCGATGCCACGATCGGCTTGACCAGCCTTGTCGAAACGATGCACCACAACATCCTGCGCACACCGGGCATCCTGGGCGCGCCGGCGCAGGGGCCGACCAGTGGCATCACGGGCTTCGTCTACAAATCCATTCGTGGCGTAACCCGCGCCGTCGGTAGCGGCATCGACGCGGCACTTGCGCGCCTGGTGCCGATGTTCGGCAGCGGCGCAACATCGACCGAGCGCGAAGCGGTGCTCGCCGCACTCAACGGTGTGCTTGGCGACCACCTGCAGCGCAGAGCGAATCCTCTGGCGATCCCGATGCAGTTCAGGCTCGATGGCCGCGCACTCGAGTTGACGAGCACGGCACTCAACACGGCCATGCCGCACGCTACCGGCAAAGTGTTGTTGCTCGTGCACGGCCTGTGCATGAACGATCTGCAATGGCGGCGCAAGGGGCACGATCACGGCGCATCGCTGTGCGCCGATGCGCACTTCACGCCGGTGCGCCTGCGTTACAACAGCGGCCTGCATGTGTCGGAAAACGGGCGCGCGCTGGCGGACGAAATCGAAACATTGCTGCGCGCGTGGCCAGTGCCAGTCGACGAACTCGTGATCCTCGCCCACAGCATGGGCGGCCTCGTTACGCGCAGTGCTTGCCACTACGCGGCGCTCGCGCAGCGCGAGTGGTTGAAGCACCTGTGCAAGATCGTCTTTCTCGGCACGCCTCACCATGGCGCGCCGCTAGAACGCGGCGGCAACTGGATCGACACTGTGCTCGATGCCAGTCCGTACACGAGCGCTTTTTCGCGTCTTGGCAAGATTCGCAGCGCCGGCATTACCGATCTGCGCCACGGCAACATGGTCGACGAAGACTGGGCACACGAGGACCGCTTCGCGCGCTCGCGCCGCAAGCCTTGCACGGTGCAACTGCCGGCAGATGTGCAGTGCTATACGGTCGCGGCCTCCCTCGCAAAGAAGACCGAACGGGCAAAAAGTCTGCTCGGAGACGGCCTTGTGCCGCTGGCAAGTGCGCTCGGCCAGCACAAGGACCCGCAGCGTAGTCTGCCTTTCGCGAAATCGCGGCAGTGGATCGGATATGGCATGAATCATCTCGACCTGCTCGATCACGCGGAGGTCTACGCGCGCATTCGCTCTTGGGTCTGAGCCTGCAGAAAAGCAAAACCCCTCGATTGGCAGCTTGGGGTCAGCCGAACCAATCGGATTACTTGCTTGCCCGAATGAGGCACGTTGCCGGTATGCTGTCTCGCCGCGGTCATCGAGATTCGCTGCTCAGGCGGACCTGCGATCCAGCACTGCAACCATTCCCAAGGGAGCCCCCATGTACACCCTTTACTACAGCCCCGGCGCCGCCAGCATGTGCGTGCACCTGGCCTTGCTCGAAACCAATGCACCGCACGAGCTGAAACTGGTCGATCTCGCCGCCGGCCAGCAGCGCGATCCAGCTTATCTCAAGCTCAATCCAAACGGTGTCGTGCCCACGCTGCTCATCGATGGCAAGCCGTTTTACGAAGCCGCCGCCGCCTTGATGACCATCGCCGAACGGCAGCCCGACGCCAAGCTGGCGCCGCCTGCCGATTCGCTTGGGCGTGCCGCGTGGAACCAGTGGATCCTGCATTTTGCGAACACGCTGCAGCCGGCGTTCCGGTTGTGGTTCTACCCGCAAGACATCGTCGCGGATGCGGCAACCCAGGCCGTGGTCAAGGCCGCTGCACAACGCAAGATCGAAGCGGCTTGGGACCGGTTGGAGGCACACCTGTCCGCGAACGGCCCGTACCTGCTCGGCACCGCGATGAGCGCAGCCGACCTGTTGCTGATCATGCTGATGCGCTGGTCGCGCAACATGCCCAAGCCGGTAACGCAATGGCCAACGCTGGCGGCCTACGCGAGCCGGATGAAGTCGCGTCCAAGCTGGCAGCGACTGTATGAAGTCGAGGGCCTGACCGAATGGAGCTAGGACAGCCTCTGGATCGGTGTTCGGCAAGCGGCCGTTCGTGAGCAACTCATTTGGGTCGAAAGTTCACGCTGCTTCGACTCCACTCGATTTGCGAGCCACGCTCACCGCACCACCGCATAATCGCGCGCATCCTCGCGCCATTTCGGCGTGCGCCGGATTTCGGGCAGCACGTCTTCGGGCGTTGGCACCAGCGACCACATCGCCGCGTGCTCGGGATTCATGAAACGCTCGGCGATCACCTTTTCCATGAAAGTTTGCAGCGGCGTGTAGAAACCTGCGGTATTTAGCAGCACGATCGGATTGAAATACAGGCCCAGGCGTTTGAGCGTGACCGCCTCGAACAATTCCTCGAGCGTGCCGCAGCCGCCGGGCAGGGCGACCACCGCATCCGATCCGGTGAGCAGGCGGTGCTTGCGCTCGCGCATGTCCTCGACCACTTCGAGGTTCTCGATGCCCGGATGCTGCCACTCCACGTCGGTCATGAAGCGCGGAATGATGCCGATCACCTTGCCCCCGTGTGCGAGCGCGCCGTTCGCGAGCGAGCCCATCAGGCCGACCGCGCCGCCGCCGTAGACGATGGTGCAGCCGGCCTCGGCCAAGCATTCGCCCAGGCGCGTGGCCGCGACGTGGTAGGCCGCGTCGCACATCTGACTGGAGGCGCAGTAGACGCAAATTCGCATGTTGGGCTCCGAAAACCGGATACAGATTAACAAGTTTCCAACGAACCCTCTGCTAGCGTCGCCCATTCGCTGTCTGCCGGGGGCGGACTGTCCGGAGTTTCGCGCATGCGCAGACGGGGTTGTACATTGCTGGCCACGGTATTCGTCGTGCTGGCCGGCAACGCCTCGGCCGCGCTGCCGGCTCCGGGGGAAGCCTGCGCGCAGCAGGTACTGCAGGCGATGCTCGCACCGTCCGTGCTTGATGAATTGTCCGCGCCGGATTGGCTGCCGCAAGCGCGCACGCCGTCGGATGACCCGGCGCCAGCCAGCGGCGCCGATCCACGCCATCTGCTCGTCGATTTCGCGATGACCCTGCGCGATATCCGCTATCGCCGCGGCGGTCGCAGTCCGCACAGCGGTTTCGATTGCAGTGGTTTCGTGCACTACGTCTTCGCCCAGGTGCTGGGTGTGGAGTTGCCGGAAAACTCCGCGGCGCAATACCGCGACGGCCGGCAAATCGACCGCGACGACATGCAGGCGGGGGACCTCGTGTTCTTCCGCACCCGCGGCAAGCGCATTTCGCATGTCGGCATTTACCTCGGCGGCGGTCGTTTCATCCATTCGCCCACGACTGGCGAACGCGTGCGCGTGGATCGCATGAGCGAGAAATACTGGTCGCGCCGTTTTGCCGGCGCACGCCGGCCGGATGCCCTGATCTGACCCGTAGCGTCAGGAAAAGTGACTCCCAGTGCCGATGCATGGGGTTTCACGAGAGGCGTTGACGGTTTCCAGGTTGGCATGCGCTTTGCTTTTATCAGACATCGCTTCACAGGTTGTCCGAAATGTTCGTCACCGCCCCCCTTGTTTCCGATACCGCGCCGCTCGCGCGCACCCCGTGCCATGGCTCCGGCCGTATCGTCTGGCAGCAGCGCTACGAAGGTATCGCCCGCGTCGCCTATCGTGGCGGCAAGGCCATCGCCGGCGTGTCCGGGCCGTGGTCTGACCGTTATGTGCTGATCTGGTGGGACGAGCTCCCCACGTCGGTCAATCCGCTCGAGCTGTTCGAAACCGCCGAGGCGGCAATGTTCGCCGTGGAAAAACGCATGGGTCAGGCAATGTCGGAAATCGCCGTCCCGAGCGAACCTCGCCATGAACCGGGACGTAGTTGGTGGACCGGTCTTTGGGCAAAGCGCCGCGATCGGCAGACAGCGCGGTCGCGGCGTTGCCATTGCGACGCCGAGATCGACTTGAGCGGTTTGAATTTCAGCGCTTCGAGCTGAACTACTCGAAACCGTTGTAAAAAATCGAGGTCATGTCGAACGCGCCGACGGTGCAGCCGATGGCGCCGGGCGACGTGCGCGCATAACCGCGTTGATCCAGCATCACCGCGGGAATCACGGCGTATCCGTTGCTGCCGTCGTTGCCGGCACAGTTGCCGCCGCTGCGCGCCGGACTGAGCGATTGCAACGCCACCGTTGGCGTCGCGCCGCCGTTGTTGGCCAGGCCGGCATTGGCGAACAGCGGACTGACATTGAATTGATCGCCGGTCGCGGCAGCAAGTCCGGAACCCGACGTGTTGCCGATGATGTTGTAACCCAGCGATACCGGCGAGATGAAAATGTAGGCATCCGGCGAATTGGTTGCGGAATTCCCGGCGATGATGCTGCTCATGATGGTGATCCCGTAGCCGCCGACACCGCCGCCCGTCCCGGCGGAATTGCCGGTGATGGTCGAATTGCTGATGACCACGTTGCCGTACGCATTGATGGCGCCGCCCTGGCTTGCCGTGTTGCCGGTGAAAGTGGAATTCATTACGAGCACATAACCGCCCACCTGGTCGATACCCCCGCCATTGGCGGGGCTGCCGCCGGCGACATTGCCGGTGAAAGTGCAGGAATCGACGGTCAAATTGGCCCCGATGTTGTAAATCGCGTCGCTGGTTGAGTGTTGCAGCGTCAGGTGAGACAACACCAGCGTGCCGCTATCGAACGCAAAAATCGGCCCGCTCCCGCAGCCATCCAGTTTCACGCCGTTGGGCGAGCCATCGATGGTCACGCTGGGAGGCGTGTTCTGATAGGTGCCGTTCGGATAAGTGCCGCAAATGGTCTGCCCCTGGATGCTGGGCGCGAAAACGACCGTGTCGCCATTTGCGGCGGTGTAGATCGCCGCATCCAGCGTGCAGTTCGGGTCCGTGGTGGAATTGGCCGTGCAGGCCCCACCGCTGCCGGTGGAAGTCACCGTCCAGATGTTGGCGGCAAGCACACACGGTGCTGCGGCGCACAGCAGCAATCCGACCCAGCAAGACGCAAGATGCTTCATGGCGAATCCTCGTTCCGGCGCGGGGATCGCCGGTTGTCCCGAGTAAACGCAAAACCGCGCCAAAACCTATCGCAGCGCCGAGGCTACTCCACCGTCACGCTCTTGGCGAGGTTACGCGGCTGGTCGACGTCGGTGCCACGTTGCACCGCGACGTGATAGGCGAGCAGTTGCAACGGGATCGTGAACACGATCGGCGCGATCAGTTCGCCACACGGCGGCAGCGCGAGCAGATGGCCGTTGTCCTGGCGCATGTTGCGCGCGACGTCGGCGTCGGCCAGCACATAGAGTTCGCCGCCGCGCGCACGCACTTCTTCCAGATTGGATTTCAGTTTTTCCAACAGGTGATCGTTCGGCGCCACCGCGATCACCGGCATGGACTCATCGACGAGAGCGAGCGGGCCGTGCTTGAGTTCGCCGGCTGGATACGCCTCGGCGTGGATGTAGGAGATCTCCTTGAGCTTGAGCGCGCCTTCCATTGCGATCGGGTACTGCGTGCCGCGACCGAGGAACAGGGTGTGATCCTTGGCGACGAAACGCTCCGCCATCGCCTTGATGCGCGCATCGAGCGTTAGCGTGTCGCGCACCGCACCGGGCAGGGTTTCCAGTTGCTGCACGAGCGCAGCGTAGCGCGCGGCGTCGAGCCCATGATGGCGCGCAAGCTCGATCGCGAACAATGCGAGCGCGGCCAGTTGCGTGGTGAACGCCTTGGTCGAAGCGACGCCGATCTCGGGGCCGGCGCGCGTCATCAGGGTCAGTGCGGATTCGCGCACGATCGAGGATTCCGGCACATTGCACACCGCCAGCGTCGCCAGGTAGTTCTTCGACTTCGCCAGTTTCAGCGCCGCCAGCGTGTCCGCGGTTTCGCCGGACTGACTGATCGTGACGAACAGCGTGTCGGCGGGAACGACCACGTCGCGGTATCGGTATTCGGAAGCGATCTCGACATTGCACGGCACGCCAGCGAGCGACTCGATCCAGTAACGCGCGACCAGCGCGGCGTGATAACTCGAACCGCAGGCGATCACGTGCACGTTGCGGGTGCGCGTGAGCAATTCGCGCGCGCCAACGCCGAAGATTTCGGTGAGGATATGGCCAGCGCTGATGCGGCCTTCGAGCGTGTCCGCCAGTGCCTGCGGCTGCTCGTGGATTTCCTTGAGCATGTAGTGACGGTACTCGCCGCGCTCGACCGCGTCCGCGCCGAAATGCGCCTGTTTGATCGGACGCTGCACGACATGGCCGTGTTCGTCGTAGATGGTGATGCCATCGACCCTGGCATCGGCGATGTCGCCTTCGGCGAGGTAAATGAAGCGCCGAGTCACCGGCAGCAGGGCGTGGATGTCCGAAGCGATGAACTGCTCGCCATCGGCCAGGCCCGCCACCATCGGGCTGCCGCGGCGCGCGCCGATCACGCGGCCGGGTTCGCGCCTGCTGATCACCGCGATCGCATAGGCGCCGCGCAGGCGCGGCAGGGTTTTGCGCACGGCTTGGAGCAGGTCCGCGCCTTCGTTCTGGAAATGTTCGATGAAGTGCGCGATGACTTCGGTGTCGGTGTCGGAATCGAACGCGAAGCCAAGGGTCTTGAGTTCCGCGCGCAGCTCCTCGTGATTTTCGATGATGCCGTTGTGCACGACGGCGATGTTGCCGCGCGAGATCATCGGATGCGCATTCACCGTGTTAGGCGCGCCGTGCGTAGCCCAGCGCGTGTGCGCGATGCCGGTGAAACCGGTGATCGGGTGCGAGCTGTGCAAGGTCTCAAGCTCGTGTACCTTGCCCTTGGTGCGCACGCGCTCCAGTCCCTTTTCGGTGAGCAGGGCGATGCCGGCCGAATCGTAGCCGCGGTACTCCAGCGCTTTCAGGCCCGCGATCAGCGTGCCCACCACATCGCGCCGCGCGGCGGCGCCGACAATTCCGCACATGGATCAATCCTCGAAATCCGATGCGTATTTTAGCTGCTGTCGGGCTTAATACGCGGTTATTTCGAGGATTTTTGCGGGCGCTTCCAGTCGGGAAGAGTCCGCTGCTGCGCGCGCGAGACGGTCAATTCGCCTGCCGGTGCGTCGGCAGCTATGGTCGAGCCGGCGCCGATGGTGGCGTCCTTGCCGATGGTCACGGGTGCAACCAGCGCGGAATTGGAACCGATAAATGCGCCGTCCTCGATTGTGGTGCGGTGCTTGTTCACGCCGTCGTAATTGCAGGTGATCGTGCCGGCACCGATGTTGACGTGCGCGCCGATGCTGGCGTCACCCAAATAGCTCAAGTGATTCGCCTTGGAGTCTTTCCCGATGGCCGAATTCTTCACTTCGACGAAATTGCCGACACGCGCGCCTTGCGCAAGATCGGTACCGGGCCGCAGCCGCGCGAACGGACCGATCGCGCAGGTGCCGTGCGTGACCACGCCATCCAGGTCACAATGTGCGTGCACGACGGTGCCGGCGGCGAGGGTGGAATCCTTGATCCGGCAGAACGGGCCGATGCGCACGCCGTCGCCGAGTTCGACGCGACCTTCGATGACGGCGTTCACATCGATTTCCACATCGCTGCCGCAGGCGAGATCACCGCGCAGGTCGAAACGCGCGGGATCGGCCAGACGCACGCCTTGTTCGCACAGCGCCTTAGCCTGGCGCTGCTGGAAGTGGCGCTCCAGTTGCGCGAGCTGCCAAGCATCGTTCGCGCCAAAGGCTTCGCGCTCATCGCGGCAATTCAGGATCGCCGCCGGCATACCTTCGGCCGCCGCCTGGGCGAATACGTCGGTGAGATAGAACTCGCCCTGCGAGTTGCGGTTGTCGAGGTTATGCGTCCACACGCGCAGCCGACGCGCGTCTGCCGCGAGGATGCCGGTGTTGACCGTGGTGATGGTGCGCTGGTCGGGCGTGCAATCCTTGTCTTCGATAACGGCACGCGCCTGACCCAAGCCGTCGCGGATCACGCGACCGTAGCCGCGCGGATCGAATAGTTCGGCGGCGAGCAGGGCCAGCGGCGCATCCGCGTCGCACAGCGGCTTGAGCGTCGCCGCACGGATCAGCGGCACGTCGCCGTACAACACCAGCACGCGCGCGGCCTCCGGCACCTGTGCGAGAGCAAGCTGCATGGCGTGGCCGGTGCCGCGCTGTTCGGCCTGGTGCACCCAGCCAAGATCGGATTGTTCTGCAAAAGCCGCGCGCACCGCGTCGCCACGATGGCCGAACACGATGTGGATTCGCGCTGGTTTCAATTCGCGCGCTGTCGCGACGACATGCGCCAGCATCGGCCTTCCGGCGAGCGGCAGCAGCACCTTCGGCAGCGCGGAATGCATGCGTTTGCCTTCACCGGCGGCGAGAATGACGACGTGGAGGGGGAGAGAGTTCATTTGCGTACGATAGCGCACGAATGCGGCGCTTATCGAGCTTTTTCGCGGACACTGCGCAGGCGCAAACAAAAACGCCGGCTTATGGCCGGCGTTTTTCGTCGAGGCCAGGTATTCTCAGTGTCGCGCGTGCTTGCGCAACTGCTCGATTGCGCGCAACTGGGCGATCGCCTGCATGAGCTCGGCTTGGGCTTGGGCGATTTCCACCGCGTCGACGCGGTTGGCGAGCAGGCGCTCGGCGTTTTCCTTGGCATGCCGGGCGGCAGCTTCGTCCAGGTCCTTGGCGCGGATTGCGGTGTCGGCGAGTACGGTCACGACCTGCGGCTGCACCTCGAAGATGCCGCCGGAGACGTAGAAGAACAGTTCCTCGCCGTTTTCCATTTGCACGCGCACCTGGCCCGGTTTCAGGCGCGTAATCAGTGGCGCGTGGCGTGGCGCGATGCCGAGCTCACCGGCTTCGCCGGTAGCGATGACCATCTTCGCCTCGCCGCGGAAAATCTCGGCCTCGGCGCTGACGATGTCGCAACGGATGGTGGTCATGTTCGTGCCTTAGGCCGCTTTCTTCTCGGCCATCTTCTTGGCCTTCTCGAAAGCCTCCTCGATGCCGCCGACCATGTAGAACGCCTGCTCCGGCAGGTGATCGCATTCGCCGTCGCAGATCATCTTGAAGCCGCGGATGGTGTCCTTGAGCGAAACGTACTTGCCCGGCGCGCCGGTGAACACTTCGGCGACGTGGAAGGGCTGCGAGAAGAAGCGCTCGATCTTGCGCGCGCGGCCGACGCTGGCCTTGTCTTCTTCGCTCAACTCGTCCATGCCGAGGATTGCGATGATGTCCTTGAGTTCCTTGTAGCGCTGCAGCGTGCCCTGCACGCGGCGCGCGGTCTCGTAGTGCTCCTGACCGATCACGTTCGGATCGAGCTGGCGGCTGGTCGAAGCGAGCGGATCCACGGCCGGATAAATGCCCAAGGACGCGATGTCGCGCGACAGCGCCACGGTCGAGTCCAGATGCGCGAAAGTGGTTGCTGGCGACGGATCGGTGTAGTCGTCCGCTGGAACGTACACGGCCTGGATCGAGGTGATCGAGCCCGTCTTGGTCGAGGTGATGCGTTCCTGCAGGCGGCCCATTTCGTCGGCCAGGGTCGGTTGGTAGCCCACCGCCGACGGCATGCGGCCGAGCAACGCGGACACTTCGGTGCCGGCCAGCGTGTAGCGGTAGATGTTATCGACGAAGAACAGCACGTCGCGGCCCTTGCCGGAAGCGTCCTTTTCGTCGCGGAAATATTCGGCCATGGTCAGCCCGGTGAGCGCGACGCGCAGGCGGTTGCCGGGCGGCTCGTTCATCTGGCCGTAGACCATCGCCACCTTGGATTCGGGCAGGTTGTCGAGTTTGACGACGCCGGCTTCGATCATCTCGTGATAGAAGTCGTTGCCCTCGCGCGTGCGCTCGCCGACGCCGGCGAACACCGACAGGCCCGAATGCTGGGTCGCGATGTTGTTGATGAGTTCGAGCATGTTCACGGTCTTGCCCACCCCCGCGCCGCCGAACAGGCCGACCTTGCCGCCCTTGGCGAACGGCGCGACGAGATCGATGACCTTGATGCCGGTTTCGAGCAGATCGTTCGCCGCGGCCTGTTCGTCGTAGCTCGGCGCCGGACGATGGATTTCCCAATGGTCCTTGGCGCCGATCGGGCCGATTTCATCGATCGGCG
>DATIOA010000087.1:0-1969 GCA_035473575.1 Rudaea sp.
CGGTCGCGAGAAGGTCAGCCAGATCATCACCTACGGCACGATGGCGGCGAAGGCCGTGCTGCGCGATGCCGGCCGCGTACTCGGCATGGGCTACGGCCAGGTTGACCAGATCGCCAAGCTCATTCCGCTCAAGCCGACCGACCCGCTCAGTCTCGACGACGCACTCGGCAGCAGCGAACGCTCGCGTCGGGAAACCGATCGCATCGTCCCCGAATTCAAATCGCGCTACGAATCCGAGGACGAGGTACGCGAACTGGTCGATCTCGCGCGGAGTATCGAGGACCTGGTACGCAATGCCGGCAAGCACGCCGGCGGAGTCGTCATCGCGCCGAGCGCGCTGTCCGACTTCGCACCGCTCTACTGCGAAGGCAGCGGCGACGGCGTCGTTACCCAGTTCGACAAGGACGACGTCGAATCCGTCGGCCTGGTCAAGTTCGACTTCCTCGGCCTGCGCACGCTCACCATCATCGACTGGGCGGTGAAGGCGATCAACCTGCGCCGCGCCGCGGCGGGCGAGACGGCGCTGGACATCGCGCAGATTCCGCTCGACGACGCGCGTGTGTTCGAGCTGTTCAAGCGCGCGCAGACGATCGCCGTGTTCCAGTTCGAAGGCGGCGGCATGCAGCGCATGCTCAAGGACGCCAGGCCCGACCGCTTCGAGGACCTGATGGCGCTGACCTCGCTGTACCGTCCCGGCCCGATGGAGCAGATTCCGAGTTTCGTGGCGCGCAAGCAGGGTCGCGAGGCCATCGATTACCCCGACGGACGCGTCAAGCCGGTGCTGGCAGAGACCTACGGCATCATGGTCTACCAGGAACAGGTCATGCAGATGGCGCAGATCGTCGGCGGCTACTCGCTCGGCGGCGCCGACCTGCTGCGCCGCGCGATGGGCAAGAAGATCGCCGCCGAAATGGCCAAGCATCGCGTCGTCTTCGGCGAGGGAGCGGCGAAGAATGGCGTGGCCGGCGACAAGGCCGACGCGATCTTCGACCTGATGGAGAAATTCGCCGGCTATGGTTTCAACAAGTCGCACGCCGCCGCCTACGCGCTGGTTTCCTACCAGACTGCGTGGCTGAAGGTGCACTATCCCGCGGAATTCATGGCCGCCGTGCTGTCCAGCGACATGGACAACACCGACAAGGTCGTGACTTTCTTCACCGAGGCGCGCGCACTGGGATTGACCGTGCAGCCGCCGGACGTGAACGCCTCGACCTACCTGTTCGAAGCAACGGATCCAACCACGATCCGCTACGGACTCGGCGCCGTGAAAGGCGTGGGCCGCAATGCCGTCGACAACCTCGTGCAAGCGCGCGCGCAGAGCGGCGCGTTCGCGGACCTGCCCGACTTCTGCCAGCGCGTGGACAGCCAGAAGGTCAACAAGCGCGTGCTCGAAGCGCTGATCCTGTCCGGTGCCATGGATGCGCTCGGTGCCAATCGCGCCAGCCTCATGGCGCAGTTGCCCGAATGCCTGCGCGCCGCCGAACAGACTGCGCGCGACGCTGCGGCGGGACAGAACGACATGTTCGGTGCGGCAAGCGCCACGCCGGCGCCGCGCCTGCAACTGGCGAATGTTCCCGAGTGGCCGCCCGAGCAGCGCCTCGCCGGTGAACGCGACACGCTCGGGCACTATCTTTCCGGTCACCCGACCCTGCTCTGGCGCGACACGCTGGCGCAACTGGCGACCTGCCCTATCGGCGAAATCGGCCAGCGCTACCAGCCGCCGAAGCCGCGCGCGGACGACGACGGCAACCGCTTCCGGCGTGCCCCGGAGACGCCGTGGGTCGTCGCAGGCCAGCTCGTGGACCTGCGCAAGCGCGGCACCGACCAGGCTTTCGTGCAGTTGGAGGATTTCAGCGGCCGCATCGAGGTGAGCCTGTTCCGCGAAGCCTTCGTCGAAAACGCGGCGATGCTCACGCGCGACGCCATCCTCGTCGTCGAAGGCGGTTTGGCCTGGGACGACTTCGCCGGC
>DATIOA010000088.1:0-32938 GCA_035473575.1 Rudaea sp.
TACATGATGCTGGAGGATCGATACACGTACGTCAACGCGGCTTTTGCCGCACTGTTTGGCTACAGCGAAGATGAACTGGTCGGCGCCGATTTCCGCCTGCTCGTGCCGCCCGAGTCGCGCGAGCACCAGGAAGATCGCTACCATCGCCGCAGCGAAGGCGAGCCGAGCGGCGGCGATTACTGCATTGTGTTGATGCGCAAGGACGGCGTGCGCATCCAGGTCGTGGTCAGTGCCGGCCATGTGGAAATGAATGGCAAGCGCTACACCAGCGGCACGATCCGCGACGTGACCGCGCAGTTGCGCGTGCAACGCGAGTTGGAACACAGCGCCACGCACGATCTGCTGACCGGCCTGCCCAACCGGTTTTTTTTCGAGCGCCAGCTCGAACAGGCGCTGGCGCATGCACAGGCCAGTGGCGATTTTCATTTTGCCGTGCTGTTCCTCGACCTGGACGGATTCAAGCTGGTCAACGACAGCCTGGGCCACGCCTGCGGCGACGATTTGCTGATGCAGATCGCCGAATGCCTGCGCGCGACCCTCGGCGGGGAATGCCTCGTCGCGCGCTACGGCGGCGACGAGTTCACCTTGCTGCCGCATGGCGCCTGTCCGCGCGGTCGCGCCGAACAACTCGCGCAGCGCGTGCTCGCGCTGCTGGCGGGTTCGTTCGAGGTGCGCGGTCACCGCGTGTTTTCCGGGGCCAGCGTCGGCGTGGTTCTGGGCCGTGCCGAATACCAGTCGCCGGACCAGTTGCTGCGCGACGCCGATACCGCCATGTACCGCGCCAAGGCCGGCGGCAAGTCCGCCTACGTCATCTTCGACGACGCCATGCATGCGGCGGCGCGTGCGCGCCTGAAACTGGAGACGGACTTGCGCTTCGCCCTCGAGCGCGGCGAATTCCGCGTCTTTCATCAGCCGATCGTGGATTTGCGCAGTGGCCGGGTGCAGGGTTTCGAGGCGCTGGTGCGCTGGCAACATCCACAGCGCGGGTTGCTGCTGCCGGATGAATTCCTCGACGTCGCCGCTGAAACCGGCACTCTCGTCGCGCTGGATTGGTGGGTGCTCGAACAGGTTTGCGAAAACCTGTTGCGCTGGCAACGGCGCTTGCCGGCGCACGCGCGGCTGCGCGCCAGCGTCAACGTCGACGACCGCCAGTTCGCCGATCCGAACCTGGTCGAACATCTGCGCAGCGTACTGCGGCGCACCGGTGTCGATCCATCCACCCTGGCGCTGGAAATCACCGAGACGGTTTTCCGTCGCGGCAGCGATGAAGCGGCGCAGACCCTGCACGGCCTCAAGCAGTTGGGCGTATCGCTCGTGGTCGACGATTTCGGCACTGGCTATTCGTCGCTGGACTCGTTCGCCGCGTCGCCATTCGATGCACTCAAGATCGATCGCAGTTTCATCCGCGACATGGTGACGAATTTCCGTCATCGCGCGATCGTGCGCACGATCGCTGCCTTCGCCGAAGACATGCGCCTGGACCTGATCGCAGAGGGCGTCGAGACGGCCGAGCAGGCCGGGTTGTTGCGCGACCTGGGTTGCACCGTGGCGCAGGGCTTTCTCTATGCCCCGGCCCTGCCGCAGGCCGAGTTCGAGACGCTGCTTGAGGGCGGCTTCGCGCACCAGTCGAATTCTTCGCCGTCGGCGGTTGCGTAACTGCTGCACTGCGGCATAATGAGACTCCTTCTGGAGTCGCTCATGAGTCGCACCTACAACTTCAGCGCCGGACCCGCGGCGCTGCCGGAATCCGTCTTGCGTCGCGCCCAGGCCGACATGCTGGAGTGGGGCAAGGCCCGCGCCAGCGTCATGGAAATCAGCCACCGCGGCAAGGATTTCATCGCAATGGCGCAGAAGGCCGAGCAGGACCTGCGCACCCTGATGCAGGTTCCGCAAGGCTACAAGGTGCTGTTCCTGCAAGGCGGTGCGACGCAGCATTTTGCCCAGATCCCGATGAATTTCGCGCGCCGCGACCAGAATGTCGATTACGTCGTAACCGGCCACTGGGGCGAGAAGGCGGCGAAAGAGGCCAAGCCGCTGGCGCAGGTGCGCATCGCTGCAAGCGGCGCGGAAAAAAACTTCACCGCGATTCCGCCGCGCGCGCAGTGGCAGGTCGATGCGAACGCGGCCTACCTGCACTACACGCCGAACGAAACCATCCACGGCGTCGAATTCCATGATGTTCCCGACGCCGGTGGCCTGCCGCTGGTTGCGGACATGTCTTCCAACATCCTGTCGCGACCGGTCGACGTGTCGAGGTTCGGCGTCATCTACGCCGGTGCGCAGAAGAACATCGGCGCCTCGGGCCTGGTCGTGATGATCGTGCGTGAGGACCTGCTCGCGCGATGCCCCAAGGACATCCCGAAAATCTTCAACTATGCCGAACACGCGGCCAACGAATCGATGCTCAACACGCCGAACACGTTCGGCTGGTATCTGGCGGGACTCGTGTTCGAATGGCTGCTGGAGCAGGGTGGCGTGGCGGCGATGGGCGAGCGCAACCGCGCCAAGGCCGACTTGCTTTATGGCTATATCGACAACTCGGGTTTCTACAAGAACCCGGTGGAGAAGTCCGCGCGTTCGTGGATGAACGTGCCGTTCACGCTGCCGCGCGAGGAACTCGACGCCGCGTTCCTGAAGGAAGCCGAAAGCGCAGGCCTGATGGCGCTCAAGGGTCATCGCGCGGTCGGCGGCATGCGCGCATCGCTCTACAACGCCATGCCGCTGGAAGGCGTGCAGGCATTGGTCGGTTTCATGAAGGATTTCGCGGCGAGGAACGCTTGATGTTCAAGATCCAGACCCTCAACAACATTTCGCGCAACGGACTCGACCGCTTGCCGGCCAATCTGTATTCGGTCGCGAACGACGTCGCCGAACCAGACGCCCTGTTGGTGCGTTCTGCGGACCTGCACGGCAAGCCACCGGCCGCATCGATCAAGGCCGTCGCGCGAGCCGGCGCAGGCACGAACAACATTCCCGTGGCCGAGTTCAGCCAGCGCGGCGTACCGGTGTTCAACGCGCCGGGCGCGAACGCGAACGCGGTCAAGGAACTCGTCGTTGCCGGCATGCTGATCGCCGCGCGCAACCTCGACAGCGCGCTCGCCTTCGTCGGCGGCCTGGACGGTGGCGATCATTTGCACGACAAGGTCGAGGCCGAGAAGAAGCGCTTCGTCGGTTCGGAACTCGCTGGCAAGACACTCGGCGTCGTCGGCCTCGGCGCGATCGGCGTCAAGGTCGCCAATGCGGCGCGCGCGCTCGGCATGCGCGTGCTCGGCTTCGATCCGCACATGACTGTAGACGGCGCCTGGGCGCTGTCGTCGGAAGTCGCCAAGGCCGGCTCGCTGAACGAACTGTATGCGGCTTCGGACTACATCACGTTCCACGTTCCGCTCAACGACGCGACGCGTGGCGTGTTCGGCGCCGCCGCGCTCGAACTCGTGCGGCCCGGCACTGTCGTGCTCAACTTCGCGCGCGAGGGCATCGTCGACGCGACGGCGCTGGCGCAAGGCCTGGCCAGCGGGCGCATCGGTCGCTATGTCACCGATTTCCCGAGCGCCGATCTCGTCGGCAATGCACGCGTGATCGGCCTGCCGCATCTGGGCGCGTCCACCGGCGAGGCCGAGGAGAACTGCGCACTGATGGTGGTCGATCAACTGCGCGATTTCCTCGAAAACGGCAACGTCCACAACGCCGTGAACTTCCCGAACACGCGCATGGCGCGCGCGGGCAACGCACGGCTGTGCATCGCGAATCGCAACCGGCCCAACATGATCGGCCAGCTTTCGCACGTGCTCGGCGAAGCCGGCGTCAACATCGCGCAGATGCACAATGCCTCGCGCGGCGACATCGCGTACACACTGATCGACCTGGATTCGGCGGCCAGCGATGCGCTCGTCGCCGCGATCCGCGGTATCGAAGGCATACTTTCGGTGCGCGCAATTTCCGCCTGAGCGAGCATCTTCATGCCGAAAAAGAAACCAGCCGCCGCACCTTCGCTCGCCGACGCGCGCACGCGCATCGACGCGATCGACCGCAACATCCAGCAGCTGATCGCCGAGCGCGCGAACTGGGCGCACCAGGTCGGCAAGGCCAAGGGCAAGCTCGCCGCGGCGGTCGACTATTACCGGCCCGAGCGCGAGGCGCAGGTGCTGCGCATGGTCGTCGACCGCAACGAGGGTCCGCTTTCGGACGATGTACTCGTGCACGTCTTTCGAGAAGTCATGTCGGCGTGTCTGGCGCAGCAGGAGCCGCTCAAGATCGGTTATCTCGGCCCCGAAGGCACGTTCAGCCAGCAGGCGGTGATGAAGCATTTCGGTCGTTCCGCGCATGGCCTGCCGCTGTCGACCATCGAGGAAGTGTTCCAGGAAGTCGAGAACGGCAACGCCGATTTCGGCATCGTGCCGGTGGAAAATTCCGGACAGGGCACGATCCAGATCACGCTCGACATGTTCCTTACCTCGAACCTGAAAATCTGCGGCGAGGTCGAGTTGCGCGTGCGTCAGTTCCTGCTCTCGCGCTCGGGTCGGATCGAGGACATCGAACGCGTCTATTCGCACCCGCAGACCTTCGCGCAGTGCAAGGCCTGGCTGCGCGGCAATCTTCCGAAGGCCGAGAAGGTTCCGGTATCGAGCAATGCCGAGGCCGCGCGCCGCGCGCGCAACGCCGACGATGCAGCCGCCATCGGCGGCGAATCGGCGGGACATGTGTACGGCTTGAAAAAAGTCATCATGACGCCGATCGAGGATCGCGCCGACAACACCACGCGCTTCCTTGTCATCGGCCGGCAGATTTTCCCGCCGTCCGGCCACGACCGCACCTCCATTCTCGTGTTCATCAAGGACAAGCCCGGTGCGCTGTTCCATGTGCTCAGCCCGTTCGCGCGCAATGGCATCAGCATGAACCGCATCGAGTCGCGGCCCTCGCATCAGGCCAAGTGGGAATACGGATTCTTCATCGACCTGGCCGGCCACGTCGAGGACGAGGCCATGCGCCGCGCCTTTGCGCAATTGAAGGAGCACGCCGCGCAGATCAAATTGCTTGGCTCGTACCCGGTGGCAGTGCCGTGAGCGCCAACGCGGCGTCGCTTGCCAACGCCGCCACGCGCGCGCTGCGCGCCTACGACCCCGGTCACGATTTGCCGGTGCTGCGCCGACGTTTCAGTGGCGTACTCGCCGAACTGGGATCGAACGAGAACACGCTGGGGCCGAGTCCGCTTGCATTGGCGGCGATCCGCGAAGCCTTGCCCGATATTTTCCGTTATCCCGATCCGGCCGGCGGAGCACTGAAAGCCGGTCTGGCAAGACATCTCGGTGTGGAAACTGCACAGATCACGCTGGGCAACGGCTCGCACGAATTGCTCATGCTGATAGCGCAATGCTTTGCCGATGCGAGCACATCCGTCGTGTTTTCGGAATTCGGCTTCGCGGTGTTTCCGATCGCGACCGCGGCGGCGGGAGCCATCCCGATTCGTGTGCCGGCGCTGGCGCGCAATCACGCGAGGCAACCGCTCGGCCACGACCTCGAAGCAATGGCGGCGTCCGCGAACGGGAATAAAGCTGGTGCCGACACGCGCATCGTCTATCTCGCCAACCCGAACAATCCGACCGGGACCTGGTTCGTCGATGCCGAGCTCGCCACTTTTCTCGCGCGCATCCCGCCAACGACGCTGGTCGTGGTCGACGAGGCCTATCACGAATTCGTCGATGGCTCCGGCCTCGCATCGGCGCTGCAATTCCTGCAGAAATATCCGAACCTGATTGTCACGCGCACATTCTCCAAGGCCTATGCGCTGGCCGGATTGCGCGTTGGTTACGCTGTCAGCTCACCGCATGTTGCGGCCGTACTCGAACGCCTGCGCGAATCGTTCAACGTGAACATCCTGGCGCTGGCGGCGGCGACAGCGGCGCTCGACGATCAGGATCACGTCACACGCGCCAAGGCGTTCAATCTCGCCGAGCGGACGTGGCTCACGGCGCAACTGGAAAATCGTGGATTGCGCGTGCTGCCGTCGCAGGCGAATTTCGTCCTCGTCGATTTCGCACGCGATGCCGCAACCATCGAGCACGCGTTGTTCGGGCGCGGCGTGATCGTACGACCGATGGGCGGCTACGGATTGGGCGAATTCCTGCGCATCAGCGTCGGTTCGCGCGCCGAAAACGAGCGCCTCCTGGAAGCCTTGCCGTGAGCGACCTGACGTGACCCATTGGATCAGCGCACCGGCCGGCCCGCTGCGCGGCGATGTGCGGATTCCCGGCGACAAGTCGGTTTCGCATCGCGCGATCATGCTCGCCGCCATCGCCGAAGGCACGACGCGCATCACGGGGTTTCTCGAAGGCGAAGACATACTGGCAACCGCGCGCGCTTTCGCGCAGATGGGCGTGCGCATCGACGCGCCTCGCGCGAGCGAACGCATCGTGCATGGCGTCGGTCTGCGTGGATTGAAGGCGCCTGGTGGCGAGATCGACTGTGGCAACGCCGGCACCGGCATGCGCTTGCTGACTGGCATCCTAGCGGGTCAGGCGTTCGACGCGACGTTGACCGGCGATGAATCGCTGTCGAAGCGTCCCATGCGACGCGTGATCGAGCCACTGACGAAGATGGGCGCATGCGTCGAATCGAACGGCGGCATGCCGCCGCTGCGCATCCGCGGCGGTTCGGCCTTGCGCGGCATCGATTACGAGCTGCCGGTTGCCAGTGCGCAAGTCAAATCCGCAATCCTGCTCGCCGGCTTGTACGCCGAGGGCGAAACACGCGTGCGCGAGCCGCACCCGACGCGCGACTATACGGAAAGCATGCTGCGCGCATTCGGTTGGCCGGTAGACTTCGGCGCGGGTTGGGCGAAATTGAGCGGCGGCCATGGGTTGCGTGCGACGGACATCATCGTGCCGGCGGATTTTTCTTCGGCGGCGTTTTTCATCGTCGCGGCGAGCATCGAGCCGGATTCCGAACTTGTGCTGCGCGACGTCGGCATGAATCCGCGCCGCACCGGACTGCTGCATGCGCTGCGCGCAATGGGCGCCGATATTCGCGAATCGAACCCACGCGGGCAGGGCGGCGAACCGATTGCCGACTTGATCGTGCGGCATGCGCCGCTTGCCGGAATCGATGTTCCGGTGGAATTGGTAGCGGACATGATCGACGAATTCCCCATCCTGTTCGTGGCCGCCGCGGCGGCGCGCGGCACCACGCGTATCCGTGGCGCGGCGGAATTGCGCGTAAAGGAGTCCGATCGCATCTCGGTGATGGCAAAAGGCTTGCGCGCGCTCGGCATCCGTATCGAAGAAACGCCTGATGGAGCCGTCATTGAAGGCGGCACCCTGACGGGCGGCGAGGTCGATTCGGCTGGCGACCATCGCTGCGCGATGAGTTTTGCCGTGGCTGGCCTCGTCGCACGCACGCCGGTGCGCGTGCGCGACTGCGCCAATGTGGGCACCTCTTTTCCGGGATTCGTGGAACTGGCCAATTTCCATGGCTTTGATCTTGCGGCAGCAACCGGATAGGGCCGCGCCACGGCTTTCCGGTAAAATGGCCGGATGCCCGACAAAATCGTACCGGTTCTCACCATTGACGGCCCTTCCGGTTCCGGCAAGGGCACGATCAGCCGGATGGTCGCCGAAACGCTGGGCTGGCACATGCTCGACTCGGGGGCCTTGTACCGCGCCGTGGGTTTTGCCGCGGGTATGGAAGGCTTGGACCTGTCCGATGCCGAGGCGGTCACGCGCTGCGCGCAAACGACGAAAATCTCGTTCCGCGACCCCAAAGACGGCCTGGAGACGCGGGTGATCGTCAACGGCATGGACGCGACCGACGAAATCCGTACCGAGACCTGCGGCGCCGCCGCGTCGGCCATTGCGGCCATTTCCGGCGTGCGTACGGCCCTGTTCGACAAGCAGCGCGCCTTCCGCAAGGCGCCGGGCCTGGTCGCCGACGGCCGCGACATGGGCACCGTGATTTTCCCGGATGCCCAATGCAAGGTGTTTCTGACCGCCAGCGCCGAAGAACGCGCCAAACGCCGCTATAAGCAGTTGAAAGAAAAGGGATTGGGCGTTACACTTGCCGCCCTTTTGCGCGAGATCCAGGCGCGCGACGTGCGCGACGCCGGTCGCGCGGTTGCGCCGCTCAAGCCTGCCGCCGATGCCGTCGTCATCGATTCGACCGGAATGCCGGTCGAGCGTGTCGTCGCCGCCGTGCTGGAACTCGCGGGAAAAGGGCGCGGCTGATTCCGCGGAAATGGGAAATGGGAAAACCACGGTACGCGCTACCGGCGGGTTTTCCATTTCCGATTTCCGCAGTGGAAACCGGCCACGGTCCGGGGCGTCCGGATCACCGACGGGTGGACAGTAAATCTTTTTCGATCAATCGATTGGATAACTGTCTTGAGACAACTTGGAATTCAACATGACCGAAAGTTTTGCCGAACTGTTTGAACAGAGCCAGACGCTCAACAAATTGAAGCCGGGCGCCATCGTTTCCGGCATCGTCGTCGAGATCCGCAATGACGTTGTCGTCATCAACGCGGGACTCAAGTCCGAGGGCATTGTCCCGATCGAGCAATTCCGGAACGAATCCGGCGAGCTTGAAGTCAAGCTCGGCGACGAAGTGAAAGTGGCGCTCGACGCCATCGAAGACGGCTTCGGCGAAACCCGCCTGTCGCGTGAAAAGGCCAAGCGCTCCCTGGTTTGGGACGAACTGGAAGAGGCGCAAACCGCCAACGCCACCGTGACCGGCAAGATTTCGGGCAAGGTCAAGGGCGGCTTCACCGTCGATATCAAGGACGTGCGCGCGTTCCTGCCGGGCTCCCTGGTGGATGTGCGTCCCGTGCGCGATCCGGTGTTCCTGGAAGGCAAGGAACTGGAATTCAAGATCATCAAGCTCGACCGCAAGCGCAACAACGTCGTGGTTTCGCGTCGCGCCGTGGTCGAGAGCGAGCATTCCGAGGAGCGCGAGCAGCTGCTCGACCGCCTGCAGGAAGGCGCCGTGGTCAAGGGCGTGGTCAAGAATCTCACCGATTACGGTGCGTTCGTCGACCTTGGCGGCATCGACGGCCTGCTCCACATTACCGACATGGCGTGGAAGCGCGTGCGTCATCCGAGCGAAGTCGTCAATGTCGGCGACGAGCTCGAAGTGCGCGTGCTCAAGTTCGACCGCGAGCGCAACCGCGTGTCGCTGGGCCTCAAGCAGCTTGGCGAGGATCCCTGGGTCGCCATCGCGCGCCGCTACCCGACCGGCACGCGCCTGATCGGCAAGATTTCCAACGTCACCGATTACGGCTGCTTCGTCGAACTCGAACCGGGCGTCGAAGGCCTGGTGCACGTGTCCGAGATGGACTGGACCAACAAGAACGTCAATCCGGCCAAGCTCGTGCAGGTTGGCGACGAGGTCGAAGTCATGGTCCTCGACGTGGACGAGGAGCGTCGCCGCATCTCGCTCGGCATCAAGCAGACCCGGGCCAATCCGTGGGAATCCTTCGCCGCGATCCACAAGAAGGGCGACAAGGTTTCCGGCCAGATCAAGTCGATCACCGACTTCGGCATCTTCGTCGGCCTGGACGGCGGCATCGATGGCCTCGTGCACCTGTCCGACATCTCCTGGCAGAGCACGGGCGAAGAACTGGTGCGCAAGTTCAAGAAGGGCGACGAGGTCGAGGCCGTGGTGCTCGCGGTCGATCCGGAGCGCGAGCGCATCAGTCTCGGCGTCAAGCAGCTTGAGCAGGATCCGTTCGGCCAGTTCATGGCGGCGCATCCGCGCGGCACCATCATCAACGGCACGGTCAAGGAAGTCGACGCCAAGGGCGCCACGGTTGACCTGGGCGAGGGCGTGGAAGGCTATCTGGCCGCGCGCGACATCGCCAAGGACCGCGTCGACGACGCCACCCAGCACTTCAAGGTGGGCGATGCCGTCGAAGCCAAGTACACCGGCATGGATCGCAAGGGCCGCGTGCTGCAGTTGTCGATCCGCGCCAAGGACGACGACGAGATGCAGCAGGCGCTCGAGGAATACCAGTCGGCTTCCGGCGGAACGACCAAGCTCGGCGCCTTGCTCAAGGAACAGCTTGGCAAAGCGGAGTAAAGCTGTTTTTCACGTCTCTGCCCCCTTGAGTCAAGGGGGCGATCAAAGCCCCGCGCAAGCGGGGTTTTGATGGGGGATGTGGGAAACTCGGGTTCATATCCGAAGACAAGGGTCTCCACGACGCACATGACCAAATCGGAGCTGATCGAAGCCTTGGCCGCGAGCCAGGGCCATCTGGCGTTCAACGACGTGGAACTGTCGGTCAAGAACGTGATGGAACAGATGAGCCTGTCCTTGTCCAGCGGCGAGCGCATCGAGATCCGCGGCTTCGGCAGCTTCTCGCTGCATTTCCGCCCGCCGCGCATGGGCCGCAATCCCAAAACCGGAACCCAGGTCGCGCTGCCCGGCAAGCACGTACCGCATTTCAAGCCCGGCAAAGAATTGCGCGAACGCGTCAACATCGCCATTCGCCGGTCGGTCTGAGCCCGGAACCATGAGTGTCTTGCCGCCGCTGTTGCTGCCGGCGCTCGCGTTCCTGCTCCCCTTGGCCGCGTTGTCCGGCTGGTTCTACGGCCGCCGCAGCAGCGAACGTTCGCGGCGCGCCGGCGTGAGCGAGCTGTCGTCGAGCTACTTCCGCGGCTTGAACTACCTGCTCAACGAGCAGCCCGACAAGGCCATCGAAGTCTTCCTCAAGCTGGCCGAATTCAACCGCGACACGGTGGAAACCCACCTCGCGCTCGGCAACCTGTTCCGCCGCCGCGGCGAAGTGGATCGGGCGATCCGCGTGCACCAGCACCTGATCGCGCGGCCGAATCTCAGCAATGAAGAGAAGACCGTCGCCCTGCTCGAACTCGGCGAGGATTACATGCGTGCCGGCCTGCTCGACCGCGCCGAAACCCTGTTCAGCGATCTGGTCGCGATGGACGCGCACGTGCCCTCGGCCTTGCGCCATTTGATTGGCATCTACCAGCACGAGAAGGACTGGAACAAAGCCATCGATCACGCGCGCCGGCTGGAGAAGATCACCGGCGAATCCGAAGGTCCGACCATTGCGCAGTTCCATTGCGAGCTGTCCGAGCAGGCGCGCGCCGCACGCGACTTTTCCGCGGCGCATGCGCACCTGGAAAACGCCTTCGTCTGCCAGCCGGAGTGCGTACGCGCTTATATCGTGCTCGGTCACCTGGAAATGCAGCAGGGCAATCTCGAGGCTGCCGCGCAAGCCTTCGAGCGCGTGGCCACGCTGGACGTGGATTTCGTCCCCGAAGTGCTCACGCCGCTGCTCGATTGCTACGCGCGGCTGGGGCAGATGCAGCGCGCGGAACGTTTCCTCGTCGACATCATCGAGCGCTCGCAGGGCGTCTCGCCGGTGATCGCGCTGGCCAAGCTCTACTCCGGCACGCGCGGCGAGGCGGCTGCCATCGAATTCCTGACCCGGCAGCTGCGCCAGCGGCCGTCCGTGCGCGGATTGATGACGCTGATCGGGGCCTCGCTCGACAATTCGCGCGGCGATGCGCGCGAGAACCTGCTCATCCTGCAGGACCTGACCCGCAAGCTCATCGAAGGCCAGGCCATGTACCGTTGCAGCAAGTGCGGCTTCGGCGCCAAGGCGCACCATTGGCAGTGCCCAAGCTGCAAGACCTGGGGATCGGTAAGGCCGATTCACGGCGTGGCGGGCGAGTGACGCCGCATGTTTTGGTATTCCGAACCCTGGACTCTGCGCTATTGGCTTTGGCTTGCCGCCAGTTTCGCGTTGTCGGCGGCAGTGGCGTGGGCCGCGCTGCATTACGCGCGGCGGCGATCGCTCGTCGATCTGCCCGGGCGACGCCGTTCGCATGCCACGCCGACGCCGCGCGGTGCGGGCATCGGTATCGTTGTTGCCGCGCTGGTATCGATTCTCGCCCTTGCGTATGCCGTGCCGACGGCTGCCGTCGGGTTGCGCCTGTGCATGCCGATCGTGCTCGTCGCCGCGATCGGCTGGATCGACGACCACCGTCCGCTGCCGGTGCTGCTGCGGTTGGGCGTGCATTGCGTTGCCGTCGCGATCTTCCTGCAACCGCTGCTCGCCGCGCTATTCGCTTCGCCCGCATCCGTGACGCAACTGGACACGACGTTCTGGCAGAGCGCGGGCATCATCGCCTTGCTCGGCTTCGTCTGCGTCTGGTCGATCAACCTGCACAATTTCATGGACGGCATCGATGGCATCCTCGCCATGCAGGCGATCTTCGTGCTTGTCGTCATGGCGGTGCTGTGCCAGCGTTACGGCATCAGCCCGCACGGCGTACAGATCGCCTTGTGGGCGGCGGCCGTGGCCGGATTCCTGCCCTTCAATTTTCCGCGTGCACGCGCGTTCATGGGCGACGTCGGCAGCGGCAGCGTGGGCTTTTTGATCGCGATCGCCGCAATCTGGCAGAATTCGTCGCCATATACGGCTGCCTTGAGCGGTGTTGTCGCCGCATCGGGTTTTGTGACGGACGCGAGCTGCACGCTGCTGTCACGCATGCTGTGCGGGCGGCGCTGGTATCGTGCCCATCGCGAGCATTTGTACCAGTGGATGACGCGCGCCGGCATGTCGCACGCGCGCGTGGTGGGATGGTATATGGGCTGGAACCTGCTGGTCGTCGTGCCGGTGCTGTTTTGGATGAATCTGCGGCCGTTTGGCGCGCCGCCCAAGCCGGGCATCGCGGCGGCGCTGGGCATCTACGCGATCGCGGTGATTTTATGGATTTGTGGAAAACGCTGGTGTTTATACAAAGTCAAATCGAAGAAGCGAAATGGGTTTGCGTAGGCTGACCGCCGCGATCCACCCGCGCCTGGCCGTCGTGCTGCACGACCTGGTCATGGTCTGGCTCGCCTGGACGGCGGCAAACTGGCTGCGCTACAGCTTCGAGGCGCATCCGCCCACGGCGTGGCAACTGGCGCCGGATACCGCGATCGTCCTGCTGGTGCAGGGCGCGGTGCTGTGGTGGACCGGCTTGTACAAGGGCCTGTGGCGATTCGCCAGCCTGCCCGATCTGTGGAACATCGTGCGCGCGGCGCTGCTCGGCGCGTTGGGAATCGCGGTCGCATTGTTCCTCTACGATCGCCTCGAATCGGTACCGCGCAGCGTGCTCGCGATCTATCCGGCCGCGCTCGTGGTGCTGCTAGGCGCGCCGCGCCTTGCCTACCGCTATTGGAAGGACAGCCGCTTCGAATTGCTCGCGCGCGTTCCCGCGCGGCGCGTGCTGGTCCTCGGCGCGGGGCGTACGGGCGAAGCGCTGCTGCGCGAGCTCGCGCACGATGCGCGTTATCGTCCGGTTGGCCTGCTCGACGACAACGCGGCGCTGCGCGGCGCGCGCGTGCACGGCGTGCCGGTGCTCGGCACGCTGGAACGCCTGCCGGAACTGGCGCGCGAAGCTGCCGCCGAGATGCTGCTGATCGCGATACCTTCAGCGACCACCACGCAGATGCGTCGCATCGTCGAACTGTGCGAGGAAACGGGCGTGCCGTTCCGCACCGTGCCGCGCCTGCAGGATGTCGTCGCCGGGCGCGCTGGCTTCAGCCAGCTCAAGGAAGTGGCGATCGAGGACCTGCTCGGGCGCGATCCGGTGAATCTTGATTGGTCCGCGATGCGCGCCGGTTTCGCCGGCCAGCGCGTATTGATCACCGGCGGCGGCGGTTCCATCGGCGCCGAACTGTGCCGGCAGGTGGCGCGCCTGGGCGTCGAATCGCTGGCGATCCTGGAATTGTCCGAGTACAACCTGTATCGCATCGAGCAGGAACTGCGCCGCGAGTTTCCGGATCTGCTCGTCGATGCCGTGCTCGGCGATTGCGGCGACGCGGCGACGTGCGAGCGCGTGTTCGCGCGCGCGCGTCCGCAGGTCGTGCTGCACGCGGCGGCATTCAAGCACGTGCCGCTATTGCAGAACCAGGTGCGCGAGGCGTTCCGCAACAATGTTCTCGGCACGCAAGTCGTGGCGCAGGCCGCGGATCGCCACGGCGTCGGTGGCTTCGTGCTGATTTCCACCGACAAGGCGGTCAATCCGTCCAGCGTCATGGGCGCGTGCAAGCGCGTGGCCGAAATCTTTTGCCAGAACTTTGCCGCGCATTCGGCGACGCGTTTCGTCACCGTGCGTTTCGGCAACGTGCTCGATTCGGCCGGCAGCGTGGTGCCGCTATTCCGCGAGCAAATCCGCAACGGCGGGCCGGTAACGGTGACGCATCCGGAAATGTCGCGCTACTTCATGACGATTCCCGAGGCCTGCCAGCTCATCCTGCAAGCCGGCGTGCTCGGCAAGGGCGGGGAAGTCTTCGCCCTGGACATGGGCGAGCCGGTGAAGATCCGCTATCTCGCCGAGCAGATGATCCGGCTTGCCGGCAAGGTTCCGGAACGCGATGTCGCTATCGTCTATACCGGCCTGCGCCCGGGCGAAAAACTGTTCGAGGAATTGTTCCACGACCACGAGAATTACCGGGCCACCGAGCACGCAAAGATCTTTCTCGCGCAGCCGCGCAGCGTGTCGTGGGAACTGCTCAACGCGCAGTTGCGCCAGTCGGCTCAATCCGTGCGCGATTACGACGAGGACGCCTTGCGCGCCTGCCTGACCAGCCTGTTGCCGGATTTTTCCTGGCGCGACGAGGCGGATACCGCCGACATCGTGCCGATCACGCGCAAAAACTGAGGGAACTTGAATGAACGCAGCGTTGCGCAAGGTCGTGTTTCCCGTGGCTGGACTTGGCACGCGCTTCCTGCCCGCGTCCAAGGTGGTGGCCAAGGAAATGCTGCCGGTTCTGGACAAGCCGCTTATCCAGTACGCGGTCGACGAGGCCGTGGACGCCGGTGCCGACACGCTCATCTTCGTGACCAACCGCTACAAGCACTCGATCGCCGACTATTTCGACACGGCGTACGAGCTGGAACGCAAACTGGAGAGTGCGGGCAAGCATGAACATTTGGCGCTGGTGCGCAACGTGATTCCGAAACACGTGCGCTGCGTGTTCGTGACCCAGTCCGAGGCATTGGGACTGGGTCACGCCGTGCTGTGCGCGAAACCTGTGGTCGGCGATGAGCCATTCGGTGTGATCCTTCCCGACGACCTCATCTGGAACAAGGGCAAGGGCGCGTTGCGGCAGATGGCGGAATTCGCGGCAAAGGAGGGCGCCGGCGCGATCGCGGTCGAGGAAGTGCCGCGCGCGGATACGCAGAAATACGGCATCGTCGATGCGGAAACTGCCGTTGGCCGCGCCGCGCGCATTCGCCACGTCGTGGAAAAACCCAAACCCGAAGTCGCGCCATCGAACCTCGCGATCGTCGGCCGCTATGTCCTCCCGGGGCGCATCTTCGAGTTGCTGGAAAAAACGAAACCGGGCGCGGGCGGCGAAATCCAGCTTACCGACGCGATTGCCGCGCTGCTGAACGAAAAGCCGGTGTACGCCTATCGTTTCGAGGGTACGCGCTTCGATTGCGGCAGCAAACTGGGTCTGGTCAAGGCGACCCTGCATTTCGCCTTGCAGGATCCCGCCCTGGCGGAGGCGACGCGCGCCTTCGTGGCAGCGTCTGCTTAAAACTGGGCGATCCAGAACCCACCGGCCACCGCGACGGCGACGCCCAGCAGGCAGGCGATCAAACCGGCGACGCGGCTGGCATTGCCGACACGAATGGCCTCATCGCCTTCGCGCACGAGCGTGTCGCGCAGTGGGCGCGAGTCGTTGGCCGGGTAACGACGGTCGCGCACGATGCGGCGCCCGCGCAGCAGCAGGTGCCGGCCGAGCAGCAGCAGGCACAGCGTCATCAGGATCACGCAGCCGGCGATCAGGCGCTTGACCGATGCCTGCAACCGCGCCGTGTCCATGTCCTGCGCGGCATGTTGCAGCCAGTGCGAGAAGCCGAAGAGGAGCGCCAGCATCGCGATCGCAGCGATGGCCAGGATGGCCAGCACACGTCGGCGATAAACGGGATCGACCTTCTGGATTTGCATGCCTCCAAGCATAGCGCAACGGCCATGCGGGACGATGTCCGGCCGCAGCGCAGCGCGCATCGAACTGTGCAAAACGGCTATGCTTGCGCATCGATCCGGATGGAGACCGGCATGCGCGTCGCCGCACTTCTGATTTTGTTCGCCCTGCTCGCGGCCTGTCAGAGCGTACCGGGCCGCGGCGCGCCGACGGGCGACGCGCTCGCGCGGCTGGATGCCGGCCTGGCCGGCGACTGGGACAACCACGAGCAAGTCACGCACGCAGCCTCCAATGCGCACGCCGGGAACGCAATATCGGTGCCGGCGGTGCACGAATCATTGCGTCTGGTCGACCAGCGACGCGACGGCAGCCTGTGGTTTTGGCGATTCGAATCGAGCGATGCCAAGATCCGTACGCACGCGCTATGGCTGTTTCTGGCAACGACCACGGACAACGGCAATCGCGTGATGCTGACGCCGTACCGTCCGCTCGATCCGGCCGTCGCCGACGAGATGCTCGACGGCAAGCGCAAGTTCCGTTTCGACGCCGCGCAATGGGCCGAGCTCGCGCCATGCGCGCAGACCGGCGCGTGGAAGGATGCGCAATTCCAGTCACAGGCGGATGCCGCTGCGTGCAGCGCCATGCTGCCGGGTCTGGGCGCGGCGGCCGCGTTGTTGCCGTTGCGCCTCACCGTGGAAGGCGAAATGCTGCGTTCCTCGACTTTCGCCGATCAGGCGCGCGGTGCGGACGCTCAGATCGACGCTCGCCGCGTGCGCTGGTTTGCCGGTTGGGCCGCGATCAACGGCGGCGGGCCGAAGGCGCGCGTCGGCAACCAGGATTGGCACATGCAGAAGGACCTGCGTCTTTCGAGCGAGGGCGGACGCGTGGAACTGCACTGGCGCGATGGTGCCGCAAGCGGTTACTCGCTCGAACTGGAACGCACCACGTATGCCGAACGCAAACTGCACGTACTGCAACTGAACGTGATCGACGACGCCAGCGGGCAGACCATCGATTACGTCTGGGCCGATCCTTCGGTGAGTGCAATCGGTTTCAACCTGGGCTGGTTGCAGGTCGGGTTGAACCAGCAGTCCGCAGCGCCGCAATAGGCTCAGTGCAGGTCGCGCAAGTCGTCCGGCAGGCGATAATCCGGATAGCGCTTGCGGAACTCCGCGAGGCTGCGCAGCGCTTCCTCGCGCCGGTTGTCGCGCAGCATCTGGCGGATATTCGCCAGCCAGTGTTCCGGATACAGCGAGGCATTGCGATCCTGCGTCGCCGGTGCGGCAAGCGCTGCCGCCGGAGCGCCTGCGGATTCGGTTTCGACTCGCTTGGCACGCATCGGCTCGGCCATGGCCGGTGCTTGCATCGCAGGTTTCGCTTCGGCAGCAGGCGGTGGTGGCGCAGCGACCCTCTGCATCGCGCGCGCGGACGTGGGGAAGGCGTGTGGAGCCGGCCGCGATGCGGCATTTTCCGCTTTTTCCAATTCTGCGACCGGCGCTCGTGACTCGGGTACCGCTGTGCCTGCTGAGTCGGCGGCTGCTGCCTTCTGCGCGACTGGCGCCGTTTCCGCCGGTTGTGGCACGGCAGGCGGCTGTGCGGCAGGAATGGCCATGGGCTGCGCTTCAGGCTGGCTTGCCGGTCGTTGCCAGAGTTGTGGGCCGAGTCGGAATGCAAAGCCGACGGCCAGCGCGACCACGGCGGCAACACCAAAGACGGGCATCCAGTTGCGGCGCGCGGTAACCGGTGCGCGTGCGGGCGTCGCGGCGATGGCATGGTGCGCCTGCGCGCGCACGGCGGCATCGAGCCGCGCATCGGGTTCGGCCTGCGGGAGCTTGCGGTAGAGTGCTGCCAGGCGCGAGTCGTCGTCGCTCAGGAACGACTCGAAATCGCGCTCGAATTTTTCGTTGCTGCCGCTCATTCCGCGAGCCTCTCTCGTATTTTTGCGAACGCATAGCGCAGTCGCGATTTCACCGTTTCCTGCCCAGCGCCGGTCATCTGTGCGATTTCGGCCACACCGAGTCCGGATTCCATGCGCAGCACGAAAGCTTCGCGCTGTTCGGCGGGCAGGGCATCCAGCGCCATCTGCAGGCGCCGGCGTTCCTCGAAATCGCTCAGCGCCTGCTCGGGTCGATCCGATTCCGGCGCATCGAGTTCACGCATCACCGTTTCGGTTTCCTCCGCGCCAGCCTGCGGACGGCTGCGGCGGAAGTGATCCACGACGAGATTGTGCGCGATCTGCAGCAGCCAGGTCGTGAACTTCGCCTCGACGCGATAACGTTCGCGCGCGGCAATCAGCCGGCTCCAGGTTTCCTGGAACAATTCGTCGGCCACCGCGCGGTCCGCCACGCTGCGCAGGATGTAGCGATACAGCATGCCGCGGCTGCGTGCATAGAGCGTGTCGAAGGCGCGCAGGTCGCCGCGCGCATAGGCCTGCATCAGCTTTTCGTCCGGATACGCCGCGTCCATGCGCGAAGGTTACGGGATTTCAGACAGGCGTGAAACGGACGAAAAGCCCATCCGGGGTCAGGAATCCCTGAGCACCATCAGCCGAATCTCGGTCATATCCTCGATCGCGTAGCGGATGCCTTCGCGGCCCAGGCCCGAATCCTTGACCCCGCCGTAGGGCATGTTGTCGACGCGGAAGCTCGGTACGTCGCCGATCACCACGCCGCCGACGTCGAGCTCGTCCCAGGCGCGCATGGCTTTGCGCACGTCGAAGGTGAACACGCCGGCCTGCAGGCCGAATTCGGAATCGTTGACGATGCGGATGGCGTCGTCGAAATCGCGATATTTTTGCAAGAGGGCGACCGGGCCGAACGCTTCCATGCAACTGACTTTCTGTTTCGGATCGACGTTTTCCAGCACCGTGGCTTCGAGCATGGCGCCACTGCGCTTGCCGCCGCAGAGGATTTTCGCGCCGGCTTTCACGGCTTCCTGAATCCAGACATCGAGGCGCGCTGCTTCCTTCTCGTCGATCATCGGGCCGATGAAGGTCTTTTCGTCCTTGGGATCGCCGGCCACGAGTTTCTTGGTCGCCGCGACGAAGGCATCGCGGAAGCGGTCGTAAAAATCCTCCTGTACGAGGATGCGCTGCACGCCGATGCAGCTTTGACCGGATTGGTAGAACGCGCCGAAGACCATGCGTTCGACCACGAAATCCAGACGTTCGGCCTGATCGGCATCGACGATGCACGCGGCATTCCCGCCGAGTTCGAGCACGACCTTCTTCTTGCCGGCGCGTGCCTTCAAATCCCAGCCCACGGCAGGAGAGCCGGTGAACGAGAGCAGCTTGAAGCGCTCGTCGGTGGTGAACAGGTCCGCGCCGTCGCGGTGCGCGGGCAGGATGGAAAACGCGCCCTCGGGCAAGTCCGTTTCGGCCAGCACCTCGCCGATGATCAGTGCGCCGATCGGCGTGCGGCTTGCCGGTTTGAGCACGAACGGACAGCCGACCGCGAGCGCGGGTGCAACCTTGTGCGCGGCCAGGTTCAGCGGGAAATTGAACGGCGAGATGAACGAGCACGGACCAATCGGCACGCGCTTGCTGAAACCGCGATAGCCTTTCGCGCGCGGCGAGATTTCCAAGTTCAACACCTCGCCGTCGATGCGCACGGATTCCTCGGCGGCGACCTTGAACGTGTCGATCAGGCGCGTCGCTTCGCCGCGTGCATCCTTGATTGGTTTCCCGGCCTCGATGCACAGCGCCATGGCGAGTTCATCGAAGCGCTCGCGGAAGCGTTTCACGCAATGCTCCAAGATCGCCTGGCGCTGGAACGGCGCCATCTTGCGGCAGGCTTCCTGCGCACGCACGGCTGCCGCGATGCCTGCGTCGATGGCCTTCGCATCCGCCAGCGCGACGCGCGTGGCCACCTTGCCCGTGTACTTGTCGGTGACTTCCAGATCGGTGTTCGCCGCGACGGGCTTGTTGGCGAGGTAGTAGGGGTAGGTGGGTTTCAACATGGCATCGTTCCATCGGCGATAAGCAGAGGTCAAACTTTCGCGCTGAGTTCCTTGATTTCCCGATTCAATATCCGGTCGTTGTCCGAATAGTCGATTGGCACGTCGATCAGGTGCACGCCCGGGGTGTCGAGGCACCTGGCGAGAATGGGCGCGAATTCGGCGGCGGATGAAGGGCGGTGTCCGTGCGCGCCGTAGCTCTGCGCGTAGGCAACGAAATCCGGATTGCCCATATCCATGCCGAAGGTCGGGAAGTTCATGTTCGCCTGCTTCCACTTGATCATGCCGTAGGCGTTGTCGCGCAGCAGCAGCACGATCAGGTCGAGTTTGAGGCGCACCGCGGTTTCGATTTCCTGCGAGTTCATCATGAAGCCGCCGTCGCCGACAACCGCGATGACTTTCCGATTCGGGTGCACGATCTTCGCGGCGATCGCGGAGGGCAGGCCCGCACCCATCGTCGCCAGCGCATTGTCGAGCAGCAGCGTGTTCGGTTCGCGACAGCGGTAGTAGCGCGCGAACCAGATCTTGTACATGCCGTTGTCCAGGCACGCGATGCCGTCGGCCGGCATCGTCTTGCGCACATCGGCGACCAGACGCTGCGGATAGATCGGCCAGCGCGCATCGTCTGCGCCCTGCGCCAGGTGCGCATCCAGGTGTTCGCGCACGCTGGAAAAATAGGTGAAATCCCAGTGCGGGCAGGGCGCGATGCGCTGCTTGAGCCGCCACACGGAATTGGCGATGTCGCCGATGACCTCGATCTGCGGGAAGTAGACCGTGTCGACCTCGGCGCTGGAGAAATTGACGTGGATGACCGTGCGTTTGCCGGTGCGCATGAAAAACGGCGGCTTCTCGATCACGTCGTGGCCAACATTGACGATGCAATCGGCGCGTTCGATCGCGCGGTGTACGAAATCGCCGTCCGACAACGCCGCGTTGCCCAGCCACAGCGGATGCGTCTCGTCGAGCACGCCCTTGCCCATTTGCGTGGTGAAGAACGGGATGCCGGTGCTGTCGACGAACTCGCGCAACATCTTGCTGCACAGCTTGCGGTTGGCCGCGGCGCCGATCATCAGCAGCGGATGGCGTGCGGCGCAGATCGCGTCGACGGCGTGCGCGATGCATTTTTCGTCGGCGATCGGGCGGCGGTGATAACTGGCGTGGATCAGCGGCGCGTCGGTCGGATCGTGGGCGATGTCTTCGGGCAGTTCCAGGTGCGTCGCGCCGGGGCGTTCTTCCTCGGCGCGGCGGAACGCTTCGCGCACGCGCGCCGGAATGTTGTCGGCCGAGATGATCTGCCGCGTGTACTTGGTCAGCGGCTTCATCATGTCGACCACGTCGACGATCTGGAAATGCCCCTGCTTGGATACCTTGATCGGCTTCTGGCCGGTGAGCATGAGCATCGGCATGCCGCCGAGCTGGGCGTAGGCGGCGGCGGTGACGAAGTTGGTTGCGCCGGGACCCAGCGTCGCAAGGCACACGCCGGCCTTGCCGGTGAGGCGCCCGTAAGTGGCTGCCATGAACCCCGCGGCCTGTTCGTGGCGGGTCAGGATCAATTTGATCGATGAGGTGCGCAGCGATTCGAGCAGGTCGAGGTTTTCCTCGCCGGGAATGCCGAACACGTAGTGGACGTGCTCGGCTTCGAGCGCCTTGACGAACAGGTCTGAAGCTTTCATTGCATCTCCCCGCTGGTTGACCGGGATTGTCCGGCCATGCGCGGGATGCGTCAAATCGGCGAGCAAATTACTCGAATTCGCTGGCGAAGATCTGGTCGTCCAGAAGCGTCCAAGTCAGCGCGTCGAGGGCGATGTATTCGAAATGCGCAGCCGTTTGAACTTCCAACTCGTCGATTACTACGTGACTGTGGTTTGTTCCGCCAAAGTTGGCCAGATCGATCAACGAAAAGCCGTTGCTGACATTGATGCTGGAATTGAAACCGATGCTGACCGGCCCAGCCGTGAATTTCACGGCACCTCCCAGCTTCCCGACGATGGTGACGCTGCCCGAGGCACCCAGATGGGCTTGGTAATCCGAGAGATAGAGCCAGAAACTGCGGACCGAGAATTTGGATGCGTCCTGGGTCTTGATGCTGAAATCGACACCGCTGTTTTGCGTCGCGTTGTTGTCGTTGTCGATGTACTTGTTGTCCGCGGCAGTGCCGCTCCAGCCGGTTCCCGCATATTTGGCATCGATGGAGAACAGCTTGACGATTGAATTGATGGTAAAAGTTTTTCCTTGCGAGGTGAAGGTCGTGGCGCCGGTCGTGTTGGCCGACGATTCGAAGGTTTCGGTCGTGGTTTGTGCAGCGGCAAATCGGCAAACCAACAAAAGCAAAAGAGCGGCGAACGACAGACGCGACGCGAACGTGTGCATGATTCCCCCGATCTGCCGGCGCGGATGGCCGGCTCTCCCGCGATCATTCTAGCGCGGCGATGGTTTCGGTCGCTACGCCACCGCCCCGAACAGCGCACCCAACCCCGCCGTCACCGCCATGGCGATCGCGCCCCAGAACAACACGCGCAGCGAACCCTTGACCACACCCGCGCCGCCGGCGTTCGCCGCCAGGCCACCGAGCAAAGTGAGCACGATCAGGGATACGACCGGCACGATGGTCAGCAGCCATGCGTGCGGCGCAACAATCACGCTCGCCAGCGGCAATGCCGCGCCGGCGGCGTAAGTGACGGCGGAGGTGATCGCGGCTTGCAACGGTCGCGCCTTGAGCGTTTCGGAAATGCCGAGTTCATCGCGCAGGTGCGCGTCAAGCGCGTCGTGCGCCATCAGTTGCGTGGCGACCTGGTCGGCCAGGTGGGACGACAATCCGCGCTTGACATAAATGGTGGCCAATTCCTTGTGTTCGGCCACGCTGTCGGTTTCGAGTTCCTTGCGCTCGACTTCGGTTTCCGCCAGTTCCATGTCGGACTGGGAACTGACCGACACGTATTCGCCGGCCGCCATCGACATCGCGCCTGCGACGAGGCTGGCGACGCCGGCGGTGAGGATCGCTTCGCGTGTGGCGTGCGCGGCGGCGACGCCGAGAATCAGGCTGGCAGTCGAGACGATGCCGTCGTTGGCGCCGAGCACGGCAGCGCGCAGCCAGCCGATGCGGCGCGTGCGGTGGCTTTCGTAGTGGCGTGGTCGCATCGGTCAGTGCTCCGGATCGCGGATCAGGGGGATTTCGCCGTCGGCAAGGCGCGCGCTGAAGCGGCGCGCATCCGCAGACGCCGCTGCGCTGCGCACCACCTTGCCGGTGTCGCGGTCGATGAGGATCGCGTATCCGCGTTGCAGCGTCGCCAGCGGACTTACCGCATTGAGTGCACGCGCCAGTTCGCTCAGTTGCATCTCGCGAGTTAGCAGGCGCTGCGCGAGTTGTGCGCGCAGACGTTCGATGCCGATGCGCAGGGTATCTGCGTGTCGTGCCAGCGTGCTCGCCGGGTGCTGGCGCCGCAGGCGTGCCTGCAAATGTCCGAGGCGCTCGCTGCCCAGGCGCAGACGCTGACGCGGATGTTGCGTGCGCAGGCGCGCCAACGCATGGTCGCCGCGCTGCGCCAGGGCGTGCAACCGATGCCCAATCCATTGATCCAGCCGCGCACGGACGTGGCCCAGGGCGCGAAAGATCTCGCCGGCATCCGGTACCAGCAATTCCGCCGCGGCGGATGGCGTGGGTGCGCGCAAATCCGCGGCGAAGTCGGCGATGGTGAAATCGATCTCGTGGCCGATGGCCGACACGACGGGAATCGAACACGCCCGGATCGCGCGCGCGACCGCCTCGTCGTTGAATGCCCACAAATCTTCCAGCGAGCCACCACCGCGGGTGAGCAGCAATACATCGTGGCGTCGCGCTTTCGACGCCGACGCCAGCATCGCGACGATGGCGGGCGGTGCCTGATTGCCCTGCACCGGCACCGGCAGGATTTCGACCTGCGCCAACGGGAAGCGCCGCGCGATCACGCTGAGCACGTCGCGGATCGCTGCGCCGGTCGGCGAGGTGACGACGCCGATGCGTTGCGGCAGTCTGGGAATCGCGCGTTTGACGGCGGAATCGAACAATCCTTCGGCGGCAAGTTTCGCTTTCAGTTCCGCGAATGCGCGCAGCAGCGCGCCTTCGCCGGCTTCTTCCAGGTGCTCGACGACGAGCTGGAATTCGCCGCGTGCCTCATACAGGCCAACGCGCGCGCGCGCCAGCACGCGCATGCCGTCGGCCGGCTTGAAGCGCAGATGCATGCTGCGCGGCTTGAACATGGCGCAGCGAACCGCGGCCTGTGCGTCCTTGAGCATGAAGTACGTGTGGCCGGATGCGGCGCGGACAAAATTGGAGATTTCGCCCTCGACCCAGATCAGCGGAAACGCGTCTTCCAGCAACTGGCGCGCGAGGCGCACGAGCTGGCTGGGGGAAAAGACTTCCCGCTCCGCGGTTTGGACGGCTGGCGATTCGGACATGGGAGGAAGCGAAGTGACTGGAAGCCGAGGTTACTCCGCGCGCCGCGGGAATGCCAAACGGGATTTTCGCGGCGGCATGGCGAGCGGCTATAGTAGCCGCATGTCCGACACTTCACCGGCGCCGGCCCAGCGCGAATCCTCGACCGGCGACCGCGCCCTGCGCCAGCGCACGCAGGCCTTCGTGCGCGATTGGCGCGCCAGCATCGGCCGGCAATGGCAGGTCGATCAGGCCGGCGCGCTGTACGAGGAACTGGAACGTCTCGCGGAATTGGCCGAGGCGCAGAACGATGCGGATGTCGCCGACCCGGTGCTGGAATTGACGGCGTATCTGTGCTCGTTCGTGGACCGCAACAGCAAGCCGAATCCGGCGCAGCTGCAGGGACTGGATCGCCTGATCGAACGCCTGGCCGACGCCAGCGGCGAAAAGACCGCGCGTACGCCGCGCAAGGCGGCTGCGGCTGTCGAATCCGTGCACCGGCAGGTGTTCTATTTGCGCGAAAACGCGCGCGAGATTCCCGGATTCGCGGCACGGCTCGGGCAACAAGGCGCCGTGGTGCGTCCGTTCGACGAACGCGATGCGTTGTTGCACGCGCTGGACGAAGTCAGCCCCGACATCGTGCTGATCGGCGAGGTGTTCGCCGCCGAGATCAATACCATCGTCGAGGCCGTGCTGCGGCAGCGTCCGGCGCACAAGGAGCCGCCGCTGTTCCTCGTGCTGGCGGTCGAGACGGATTTGACCCGCACCCTGTTCGCGCAGCGCGCGGGCGCGGACGCGGTCGTGCTCGAACGCGATCCGATCGCGCTCTGCGCGCAGATCGACAGCCTGTTCGCGCAACGCCGCGCGCTCGGCTACCGCGTGCTGATCGTCGAGGACGACCGCGGCCAGGCCAAGTTCTGCGAATCCATCCTGCGCCATCGCGGCATGCTCACGCGCGTGTGCGAGGATGCCGCCGCGGTGCCGGCGGCGCTGTCGGATTTCAAGCCGGACCTGGTCCTGCTGGATCTGTACCTGCCCGGCAGCAACGGCATCGAGATCGCGCAGCGCATCCGCGAATCCGGACACGCCTTCCTGCCGATCGTGTTCCTGTCCGGCGAGCTCGATCCGGATCTGCGCTTCGATGCGATCCGCATGGGCGCGGACGACTTCATCACCAAGCCGGTCAAGCCTCGGCACCTGGTGACGGCCGTGGAAAGCCGCATCCGCCGTGCGCGCGAACTGGCCGCGGCGCAGGCCGACAGTCGCGGCGAGCGGCGCGGCAACCTGTCCGGCCGCGACGTGTTCGCCGCCGAGGTGCTGCGCGCGGCGCGTGAAGAATCCGAACGCTGTCCGGCACTGGCGCTGATTGCCGTGGACGATGTCGAGAGCGTGCTGCGCAGCAGTGGTTTCGTCGCCGCCAGTACGCTGTCGCAACAACTGGCCGGAGTGCTCGCGGCCGAACTGCACGGCGAGCGCAGCTTGTGCGCATGGGGCGAATTGGGATTCCTCGTGCTCCTGCACGCGCACGACCAATTGGCTCTGCGTGAGCTGCTTGAAGCGTTGCGGCACAAGCTCGACGAACGCCCGTGGCTGTCGGAGAAAGCACCGATGCACTTGCATGTGAGCCTGGGCTGCGCACGTCTGTATCCGCAGTTGACCGGCATCGAGGAAGCGCTGGAACGCGTGCGTACCCTGCTGGCCAACGCACATGCGGCGGGTGGGGCACGCTGCGAGTTCGATCTGCGCGAGGCCGGGACCCAGTCCGGCGAAGACCCGCAAATGCGCCTGGTGCGCGCCTTGTTGCGCGCGCCGAGCGTGCGCGGCACCGCGCAATTCGAGTTCCAGCCGTTCGTCCCGCTCGCCGGGCAGATCGCCGGCCAATACGAGGCGCGCATGGCGCTCAAGCCGCCGAAGTCGCGTCAGGTCAAGCTCCTGCAACGCGATGAGTGGCTGCCGATCGCACGGGAACTGGAACTGGTCGCCCATGCGGATCGGCATTTCCTGCGCGGGGTGATCGAACGTGTGCGCGAAAAGCATGTGCAGGGCGAGGATCTGCGCCTGTATCTGCCGATTGCCGCATCCAGCCTGTTCGATCCGGCGTTCGCGCCGTGGCTCGCGGCCGAATTCGGCGCGCACGCAGTGCCGAGCAATGCCCTGGCGCTGGAATTCGACGCCGCCGAAGTGCGCAGCGAGTTGGCACGGTTGCGCGGCGTGCTGGAAGCCGCGCAGCGGGTCGGCGTGAGGCTGGCCCTGACCGTGGGCACCGGCGGCGAGGCGGATCTCGGCAAGCTGCTCGCGCTCGATGCATTTGGCGTGATCAAGTTTGCGCGCGCCGGCGCAGCGGACGTCAGGCCGGAGACCGCCTGGGAGCCTTGGTCCAAGGCCATCGCCGAAGCGCGCTCGCTGGGCAAGATCGTGGTCGCAAGCGGCGTTGCCGGCATGGCCGATATCGGCGTCCTGCTTCGGCTCGGCGTGCATTATGCCCAGGGTGAGGCGCTCAGCGGCTGGCTGGCCGAGTGGGATTTCGACTTCGCCGAAGCGGTTTTGTAATCAATTTGGCGGGCTTGATAGGAAAACGCCCCGCGATACGTTGTACAAGGACACGCCTTAAATCTCTGTCCAGGAGGGTACAGCCATGCGAACCTATTGTGGATTGCGTAGTGCGATTTCGTCTCGATATGCGCTGATCGTTCCCGTTCTTCTTGCCTTGTCCGCACCGGTCAGCGCGATCACGTTTACCGTCAACACCACGAGCGATACCGTGAGCGGCGGGTCGCTCAGCGGCTCGCTGCGCGACGGCATCATCGCGGTCAATGCCTCCAGCGATGCGGGCAACACGATTCAGTTCGGCAGCGGAATTGGCAGCAATGCCCACATCGTGCTGGGCAGTCCGCTGCCCCTGATTCTCAACAACGTCATCATCGATGGCACGAGCGTATTTCCCTTCATTGATGGCAACAATCTGTATCGAATCTTCTTCATAGGCGTGGACGGCGCCACGCAAGGCGCCTTGCAAACACAATATCCGACCGCGCCGCTCGGCAGTCGCTTGAGCGTAACCTTGCGCAACCTGTACCTGGAAAAAGGCCGTGCCAAGGGCGGCAACGGCGGCGGCGGCGGCATGGGCGCCGGTGGTGCCGTGTTCGTGAACAGTGCGGCCGATGTCGTCATGGATGGCGTCGACCTGGTCAACAATCAGGCCGTTGGCGGCAATGGTTCGGCGACGCTCGGCAGTAATCCACAAAACCTGGGCGGCGGCGGCGGGCTGGGTGGCGATGGCGGTAATTTGTCCGGGGGCAGCCGCGGCGGCGGTGGAGGAATTTTCGGTAGCGGTGGAGTCGGCGGCGACTCGGCGGGTGGCGGTGTGTTCGGCAATGGCGCTGGCTTTGTCGGCGGTGGCGGCGGATTTTCAGGCGCTGGCGGCGGTGCGAACGTCAATGGCGTCGATGGCAGTTATCTACTCGCCGGAATTTCCGGCGTCGGCGGCAGCGGCAGCGGCGACAGCGCGATCGGCGGGTTGAATGGCGGCGGCGGTGGAGGTGGTGGCGGATCCAACACTGCTGGCGGCGGCGGTGGATTTGGCGGTGGCAATGCTTCATCGACCGTAGGCGGCAATGGCGGATTGGGTGGGGGTGGAGGCGGAGGCTGGATCTGCGGTGGTAACGGCGGCTTTGGCGGAGGCGGTGGCGAAGGAATCGACAACAATTTTGGCTGCGGCGGAGCGGGAGGCTTTGGCGGTTTTGGCGGCGGCGGGGCCACGAGCGGCCTTGGTCCTGGCGCCACTGCGGGTTTTGGTGGTGGCGGCGGCGATGGCATCGCGGGCGGCGGGGTTGGCGGTTTTGGAGGCGGCGGCGGTGCCGGCTGTCCAGGGTGCAACTCCAACAACAGTCCCGGAGGCCCTGGCGGATTCGGCGGTGGGAATGGTGCAACGGATGGCAGCGGCGGCGGCGCGGCATTTGGCGGCGCGATTTTCGTCGTAGGCGGCGGGACGCTGACGATCGGCCCCGGCGGAATGCTCGACACGGGCGGCGCCGTGACTGGCGGCAGCATCGGCGGTAGCGCGGGTGCCGGTCAAACCGCAGGCAGCGGATTTTTCCTGCAAGGCAGCGGCACGCTTGAGTTCCAGCCTGCGGCTGGCCAGGTGGTGAGCCTGCTCGACTTCATTCGCGACGAAAAAGGCGTGACGTTCACGCTGCCCCCGAGCTATACCCCGGGTTCGTGGAATGTGCAGAAAGATGGTGCCGGCCTGGTCTTCTTCGACGCGCCCGCCGGCAACGGCATCACCGGCACCACGACGATCAACGCCGGTGCCGTGCTCGATTATACGGGTGGGGTATCGCCGATCATCGTGAATCCGGGCGGCGCGCTGGGAGGCTCCGGGTTGTTTGCGAGCGTGCGCAGCTCTGGAACTTTGATTCCAGGCTACATTGCCAACCTCACGTCTCCGCAGTTGAACTTTGCGGTCGAGGGCGGCCTGACCTTGCTTGGCGGCGTATCGTGCTTCCACGCGACCGGCACGGGGTCTGCGAGCAGTTCGATCACTGTGTCGTTCGACGGCGTCAGCGCCTCTACGCTTGCCGGCGTGGCGCGTGTCGATTTTCCGACCTCACCCATTCCCACACCAGCGATTGGCGCGAATTTCCGCATTATCCAAAATGGGACGAGCAATAACACACTGAGCGGAACCTTCGGCGGTCTCGCGATCGGTCCGTCAAACGTGGACGGCAAGCTCAGTTATTCCTCGACCGCAGCGACCTTTACGGTGACGGCCACTGACGGACTTTTCCGCGACGGTTTCGATGGCGGCAGCAGCGCGTCGGCTTGCGCCACGCTCACGCCGTAGCGATTCGCGCCACCGCAAACTTCAGTGTGGTGGAGCGCTGGTTCGATTAGGCCCGCCATACCTGAGTTCGTGGTGGTATGTGCGTGCACCGCAGTAGGGTATTTTCGTCGAGTTGCAACGGAGTATGATTTGCCGTGAGGGTGCGCCTGAACACTTTCATGACCGGAGGTGTGCAAGTGACTTACAGACTGCTGCTTCCTTGCGCCTTGATGATCGCGTCCGCAATGGCTTGGTCGGCACCGCAGCAAGACGAGGTTTTCGGCGACGATTTCGAAGGCTTCATGTATCCGGCCTGCGATGCTGGCCTCGCTACGAACGACAACGATCCCAATCACTACGCCGCCGCGATGGATTTGTGCGCAGGCGTTACGCAGCAGAGCGGCAAACCCGGGTTGATCGACGCCACGCTCACGCGGGCCGACGGTACCGGTTCTCCGAGTAACGTCTCCTACGCCATTCGATCGCAGTTCGGTAGCGCCAACACGCCGCAATATGGAGCGTCGATGGTTGTGCTCTCGACTGGCCATGCAGCGGCGGTAGGACAGGTTGCCCCGTCATTTAGCGCGTTCGATCCAGGAGTAACGGTCGGCACGTCCAGCGGCATGCCCGCAGATTGGTTGGCGTTGCATGGTGGCACGCCCCCCGTCGCCCCGGGCTGTCCCGACATATCCGGCACGACGGCGAACGACGCAGTCATGTTGACGCTTACCATTCGCGTGCCGGGCGCTGCGCACTCCTTCAGCACTGCGGTGAACTTCTACGCTGCGGACTATCCGGAATGGGTGTGCAGTCCGTACAACGACATATTCGTGGCGCTGCTCGATTCGGTGTACGACGGCACGTTGGCGAATCCGTCGGACAAGAATTTGGCGCAATATTTTGCAACGGGTTCCAATGTCTATCCGCTTGGCGTCAACTTGGCGAGGAACACGGGTCTGTTCCGGCAGTGTGTAACCGGGACGACCGGCTGCCTGAGCGGAAATTTCGGTACGAACACTTGCACAGATTCCGCATCGCTCGCTGGTACTGGAATGGATTTTTCCGACCCTGGCCATTGCGACGGTAACAGCGTCGTTGGTGGAGGTACGGGCTGGCTGGTATTACGAGGCAACGTGGTGCCGGGCGAAGTCATTCGCTTGCGCTTTGCCATTTGGGACGTTTCCGATGGCTCGCTGGATTCTCTCGTATTGCTCGACAATTTCCATTGGTCGACGCAAACCGTGACGCCGGGCGTGACTCTCAACTGAGTCCCATGCAATTCTGTGCTGCGATTACGTCACGCTAGCGCCTCTTGGCACTAGCGTGATTGGGCGTCATTGCGGCGGTGCGCCTGTTGAATTCGCCGCACCGGTCCCCCGCGCGGTTTGTGCCGCCGGCAGCAGGCGCTTGTTCTCGGGCGAGTCGTCCACGAACCAGGGCCTGCCGTCCTTGTCCAGGTACAGGCGCTGCATCTCATCCAGATGGAACGGACGCGAACCGATGCGGCCGAACACCGCGATCTGGTTGCCCGATTCGTCCACCGCGCGGTCGCGCTCCAGGCCACGTGAAAGCGATAGCGCCGGATGTTTCGTGGGATACCAGGCGATCAGTTGCGGCTTGGGCTCCGGCGAGAAGCCGTAGAAGTTCGGCTGCGATTCGGGACTGGTGAGCTGGATCACCTTCAAGCCATTCTTGCCGTCGGCGACGTAGGCGAACAGCGAGGCGTTCGTCGTGCCGACCACGATGTCGCGCGCGTCGTCGATTTTCCCGCCGGCGTTGAACATCTGGTAAAGGAAGGGATGTTCCGGCCGCGTCACATCGATGATGGCGATGCCGTCGGCGCCATCGGCGACGTAGGCGTAGGTGCGCGCGACGTGCAGCTTGTGCGCGTGGCGCAACGGCACGAATGCAGATTGCACCTCGCTGGGACTATCCCGGTGAGTGACGTCGACGACATGCAGGCCGTCTGTTGCGGTCACGAACAGGTAGCGGAACTGCACCTGCGCGGCTTGCGCACCGGCGATGGCGATTGTCGCCAGATATTTCGGCTTGAGCGGATCGGTCATGTCGAGCACGACCACGCCCTTGTCGGTGGATACATAGAACGTGTCGCCGGCAATGGCCAAATGTTGTGCGCCGGTGAGCACGCCGTTCTCGTTCCAGGTGAGCTGGCGCTTGAGGAAATTGTTGCGTGGCTCGCCGTCGGCGAGGGTTTCGATGTCGGTCGCGATCAGGCCTTCCACCGCGTCGGTGATGAAGGCGTACTTGTAGATCGGCGACATTGGCTGCTCTTCATTGTCCTTGCGCATCAGCTCGCCGGTGTTGCGGTTCGGCGCAACCGGCTGGGTGGTGGCGAGCACGACGCAGGTCGCGTTCTTGCTGGCGATGTGCGTGTCCTGGCCAAGCGAGGAGAACGGTGCGGTCACGAGTTTCTCGGAGAAGCCCTTGTTGGCAACGCTGGCCACGTCGTATACGCGCATGCCCTTAGCGCCTTCGGCCACGTACAGGTATTCGCCGCGCAATTGCAGGCACTGCGCGTCGCCAGCTTTGTGCTCGGCGGCATGCTGCAATTTCTGTCCATGGTCTTCGTGCGCCTTGTACCAGTCGGGATAGGCGTACTTCTGCAGGTAGCTGCCGATCACCGCCTGTGGTTCGTCCCACTCGGTGACCTGCACCGCGCCGACGCCGCCGTCCTCGCCGATCCAGGCGTGGTAGCCGATGAAGTCGACGAACTTGGTGCCGAGCAACAGCAACTGCGCCATGATCGCGTTGTTGTCGTTGGATTTCGCCAGATGGCAGTCGTCGCACTGCTTGGTTTCGGTCTTGCGTTCGGTGTGCGGGTAATGCGGCGCGAACGCCTGCGAGGAATAGCCCGACGCCGCGATCGGCGGTTGCTGGACGTAGATCTTCTCGCGATTGATATTGGTCGAGGACAACACCAGCGCCGAGGACGAGCGTACCGGCGCGATCTTGTGGTCCTTGACGTCGCCGTGCACGCCGAGCTGGAACATCTGGTCGCGCGCGACCTGTGGATTGTAGGTGGCGAAGTTGCGCGTGAAGCCACCTTCGTACTTGTGCCGTTCGGTTTTCCAGTTCGCCTGGATGGGCAGGTGGCAGCCGCCGCAACTCGTCGTCCACGAGGTGTGGCAGGCGTAGCACAGCATCTTGTCTTCGTTGTGCGCGCGCTGCGCCTTGGGCACGTCCGCGCCGAATTTCATCGCGTCCGGGTTGTCGGACACGGTGTGCGCCTGCGTCGCCTTGGCGTCGTAGGTCGGCGACTTCGGATCGGCGCTGTCCTTGACCAGGGTCATCGTCCATTCCAAACCGGGTGTGACCGCCGAGCGCTGGACCAGCTTGCCATTGACCCACTCGAAGCGTTTCTTGCCGTCCGGATTGCGGATCAATAACAAGTCGCGGCCATACGGCCCGGCAGCGGGGCCGGAGGTCTTGAGCGTCGGATAGGCGTCGACCGTGCCGTGGCAATCCTGGCACTGGATTTCCACCGCGCCCATGACCTCGGCCTTGACGTAGCCGTTGCCGTGGTTGTCCTGACTGAAATGGCAATCCACGCACTGCATGCCCACGTCGACGTGGATCGACTGCAGGTGCACGGCCTTCTTGAATTTTTCCGGATCGTCGTTGGCGACGATGGTGCGGCTCTTGTCGAGCAGGTCGCCCTTGCGGTCGCGCGCATACACGGCGCGGAAGTTCCAGCCGTGGCCGTGATAGTCGGCGAATTGGGTGTCCTTGAGTTGCGGATTGAGCAACGAAACATCTTTCGAGAAATCCGGATCGCCCCACTTGCCGCGGATCGC
>DATIOA010000089.1:0-1946 GCA_035473575.1 Rudaea sp.
CGAACTGCGCGCGGCCTGCGCGGTGCACGGATTCGCCGATATCTGGCCGGCGCATCTGCGCGCGAACGAACTGCGCGGCATGCTGACCGGCTTCGCCGACCTCATTTTCGTCTTCGATGGCCGCTACCACGTGCTCGACTACAAGACCAACCGGCTCGGCACGCGCCTGTCCGATTACGCGGGTTCCGCCCTCGACGCGGCGATGGCCGAGCACTTCTACCCGCTGCAGGCGTTGTTGTACACGGTCGCCCTGCATCGCTATCTGCGTGGTCGCCTGCGCGACTACTCGCCCGAGCGGCATCTGGGCGACAGCGTGTACCTGTTCCTGCGCGGCGTCGGCCTCGTGCCCGGCGCGGGCGTGTGGCGGCGGCGCTGGCCGGCGGCGCTGATCCGCGATCTCGACGATGTTTTCGCGGGCGCGGAGGCAACGGCATGAACGCAACCTCGCTTTCCGAACGCGATTTCGATGTGGCTTTGGCGCGCTGGGTGCGCCAGCGCAGCGGCTCGGACCTGCTCGCGCGCGCGGCGGGTGCGGTCAGCAACGCCGAAGCACAAGGGCATGTGCGCTGCGATCTCGCCGCCGATGCCGGGTTCTCGGCGACGGAAATCGACGCCTTGCGCGCGCACGCCTGGATCGGCGACGGCGACGCATTCACGCCGTTCGTGTGCGTGGACGCGGCGAATCTGTACACCTGGCGCAACTGGCGCAACGAGACGCGGCTCGCGCAGGCGTTGCGCACGCGTGCGGCAGCACGCTCGCTGCCGCTGGATGCAGCCACGCTCGCCGCCGACGTCGACACGCTTTTCGCCGGCATGGATGCGGACGCGACGCGCTGGCAACGTGCGGCGGTTGCCGCCGTGCCCGGCGCGCGCGTGTTCGTGCTTACCGGCGGCCCCGGCACTGGCAAGACCACCACCGTGCTGCGCATGCTGCTCATGCTGCTCAAGCACGCACAGGCCTGCGGATTGCCGGTGCATCCGACCATCGCGCTTGCCGCGCCGACCGGCAAGGCCGCGCGGCGCCTGACCGAGTCCGTCGCGCGCGAGTCGGGTCGGCTGGAGTCGGCGCTCGCGGGCGATTCCGTCTTCGCCAGCCTGTTGTCGCGCGTGGCATCGGCGCAGGCGCAGACCCTGCATCGCCTGCTCGGATTCAACGGGCGCAGCGGCGAGTTCGCCTTCGATGCCGACGCACCATTGCCTGCCGACATCATGGTTGCCGACGAGGCTTCGATGATCGATCTCGCCATGATGCGGCGTCTGTTCGACGCGCTGCGCCCGGATGCTGTGCTGATCCTGCTCGGCGATCCGGCGCAGTTGTACGCGGTCGAGGCGGGCAGCGTGCTCGGCGACATCGCGGGTAGCGTCGCCGAAAACGCCCTGCCTGCGGCGCTCGCAGCGCGGCTCTCCGGCGCGCTCGGTACCGCACCAACGAAGGCGGTCAGCGATGCGCCGCTGGCCGGACAGGTGATCACGCTCGAACACAGTTTCCGTGCCGGCAAGGGCCTGCAGGCGGCGCTCGACGCCTTGCGGCGCGGCGACGCCGACTGGGTTGAAAGTCTGTTGGCCGCGAACGGCGGCGATCTCGTGTGGCAGCGCTGCGACGGAGAAGCACAACTGCGCGCGAATCTCTCCGCGTGGATCGCCGCCCATGAAGACACGTTCGCCACACTGATGCGGACCGGAATCGAACCCGCCGAAGGTCTGCGCGTTCTGCGCCAGACGCAGATTCTGTGCGCGCTGCGCGACGGGTCTTTCGGCGCACAGGGCGTGAATGCCGCGATGACGCGGCAATTCGCCAAACGCTTCGGCTTCGACGCGAGTTCGGATTGGCATCATGGCCGCGCGGTGATCGTCACGCGCAACGATTCAGCGCGAGGCCTGTACAACGGCGATGTCGGCATCGCGCTCGATGGCGCGGACGGCCTGCGCGTGTGGTTCGATGCGGG
>DATIOA010000090.1:0-8924 GCA_035473575.1 Rudaea sp.
GTGTCTTCGAGGGTGACATCGCGCAATTGCCCGTCGTCACGCCAGCGAAACCAGGTGTCCCAGGCTTCGACGGCCTGAGCGTTGACAAACGGGCTGGGCGATGCGCCGCCGTCGATCGTCGTGGAAACCTTCATGCGCCACACCGTACGCGACGGCAAGTGCGCCGTGTTGAGCAAGATCAATTGCATGTCGCGTGCCGGCCCCGCCGTTACAGGCCGTTACACAGTGTTTCCGCCGCGTCATGCGGCGGTCGCGGGTGCGTCGGAAGATATCGCCGAACCCGAATCGCCCGCCCGGAGAACGCCATGCTCAACGCTGCAACGTCCAAGCTGACTGCCGTTACCGAGGTGCCGAGCGACTCCGCCATGCTGGGCGGCATGTCGCTGGAGGCACTGCGCGCTCACGTGCCCGCGGCACGGCGCAAGCTGAGGGCCGGGCAATGCCTGCATCGCGCCGGCCAGCCGTTCCATGCGCTGTATCTCGTCACCAGCGGGTTTCTCAAGACCAGCATCATCGCCGCCGATGGACGCGAACAGATTACCGGATTCTGCATGCGCGGCGACCTCATGGGCGTGGAATCGATCGGGATGGCGGCCTATGCCGGCGATGCGATCGCCCTCGATACCAGCGTGGTATGGGAACTGTCTTATCCAGCCGTGCTCAATGCGTGCGCGCGCATCCCGCAACTGCATGCGCAATTGACGCGCGCGCTTGCCGCGCAAATCCGCAGCACGCACAGCTGGATGCTGGCTTTGGGCACGCTCAGTGCCGAACAGCGCGTCGCCGCATTTTTGCTCGATGTCGCCACGCGCCATGCGGCGCTGGGTTTCAGCGCCCGGCAATTCGTGTTGCGCATGAGCCGTGCCGACATGGGCAGCTTTCTCGCGCTCAAGCACGAAACCGTCACGCGTGCGCTGTCGGCGCTGAGTGCGCAGGGCTGCGTGTCCGTGAAGTGGCGCGAAGTGCAGATCCTCGACGCGCGCAGGCTGCACGCCATCGCGCGCGATGGGGACGGCGCTGGCGTGGGGACGAAAGCGGGCCGGGAATTGCGTGCGCCGTCACGGCCGGCTTATCGCGGCGACGCGGTCCTCGCCGCGGCGTAAACGCCCTGGCGGCAAGTCAGATCCGCTGCACGCGCGGGGTGAACACGTAGCCCGCGCCACGCACGGACTTGATCAGTTCCGGATTCGCGGCGTCGCGCTCTATCTTGCGCCGCAGGCGACCGACCTGGACGTCGATCGAGCGGTCGAAGGGACCGGCCTCGTGGCCGTGCAACTGGCTGACCAACTGGTCGCGCGACAACACACGGCCCGGCGCACCGAGGAATGCGACAAGCAGCTCGTATTCGCCGGTGGTCAGTTGAATCTGGGCACCGTCCTGCCCATGCAGGCTGCGCATCTGCGCATCAAAGCGGAAACCGGCGAATTCCACCGCGTTTGCAGCGGTGCTGCGCGGCTGCGCTGGTGAAATCCGGCGCAACACGCTGCGTACGCGCGCCAGCAGTTCGCGCAAGTCGAACGGCTTGGCGACGTAGTCGTCGGCCCCGAGCTCGAGGCCGACGACCTTGTCGACAGACTCGCCGCGGCCGGTAACGATGACGATCGCTCCCGTCCAATGCGCGCGCAGGTATCGCGTCAGTTCCAGGCCATCCTCTCCCGACAGCCCCAGATCGAGCAGGATGACGTCGATCGCTTGTTCCGCGATGGCCATCCGCATTGCCACGCCGTCGCTTGCGGCGCTCACGTGAAAACCATGCCCGCCGAAATAGCGCAAGATCAATGCGCGGATCTCCGCATCGTCATCGACGATCAGAAGGTGCGGCTGCAAAACCCGATCGGTGTCGGCATTCGGATCCATGGCCTGTTTGCGGTTCGGGAAAGCCGGCGCCAATCTTAGGGTTTTCGACACTGCAGTTCAAAGCGAAGGCTGGGATCGGCCATGAAGATCCGCGGCGGCGCGTGCGATTTCGCTCGTGACGTCGATCGCGTTGGTCTCGTGACGGATCGTGTTGCACGTCGCGATGACCCTGGGGTTGGCAGCGCGCAGCGTCGGCAGCGCGTCGCCGCAGAACAGGGCATGCACGCCTATGCAAACCGGCGCCGCCGCTCCGAGTTCGCGCAACCGCTGCGCGGCCGCAGCCATCGTCCGCGCCGTCGAGACGATGTCGTCGACGAGTACCGGCGTGCGTCCCGGCCAGGCCGTGATGTCAGGCACGGTCACGGCGACGTCGCGATCGCCGCGGCGATCCTTGCGCAGCACGATCCACGGGCAGCCGACTCGCCCGGCGATCGCCGCCGCCCACTGCGCGCTTTCCTCGTCGGGGCCGATGATCAAGGGTTGCGCGACGTTCTCGACGATCCATCGGGCGATCGGCGTGGTGGACGAGGCGATCGCGGTGGGTATCGGGTAGATTTCATCGAGCGCGCGATAACGGTGCAGGTGTGGGTCCATCGTCACCAGCCAGTCGATCGCTCGCACGAGCCAACGTGCGAAAGTCCGCGACGTGATCGCTTCGCCCGCGTTGAAGCGTGCATCCTGGCGCATGTACGCAAGATACGGCGCGACCAGGCCGACGCGCCGCGCGCCGCATTCGCGTGCGGCATCCACGGCAAAGAGCAGGCCACAGACCTTGTCGTCGGGTTGTTCGAGACCGCACACCAGAATCACGTCGCGGTCTTTTGGCAAGGTCATCAGCCGCACATACGTTTCGCCGTCGGGAAAGCGCCGCAGCGACACGGGCGCGATCTCGCCATGCACGCGCGACGCGATCGCCGCGGCCAGCGCCTCATGCCCGGGCCAGGCATAGATCATGGGATTCATGTCGGCGCCATTTCGATCACGCCGGCTTGCCGGCGCGCGTAATCGAGCGCGTAGGCGAGCTCGCCGGGCGACTCGGCGTGCACGGCGTAAAGCGGCTGCCTTGCCTCCACGCGCGAACCGACGGCCGCAAGCAGGTCGATGCCGGCACCGGGCGCGCGCGGCGCGCCGGCGAGCTTGGCGATGCGCGCCAGGCGCCGGTTGTCGATGCGTGCGACCGTCCCCGCGGCATCGGCTTCGATCACGTGGCACTGCCGGGCGACGACGGGTTCGCGAAAGCCGCCCTGCGCCAGCGCGATCGCCTCGAACTTGCGCCACGCGCGCCCGTCGTCGAGCACGGCGCGTGCCAGCGCCGTTCCATGCCCCGGCGCCGCGCGGCCGGCATGTTCGAGGATGCGCCCGGCCAGATCGAGTGCGCGTTCGCGCAGATCGGCGGGCGCCTGCAACTCGTTGCGCAGTACGGCCAGTACGTCGCGGGCCTCGAGTGCCGGGCCGATGCCGCGCCCGACCGGTTGCGTACCGTCGGTGAGGGCGACCTCGACGTCGAGTCCCAGCGTGCGCCCGACTTCGACCAGGTGCGCGGCGAGCACGTTCGCCGCGGCTTCACTGCGGATTTTCGCGGTCGGGCCGACCGGTATGTCGATCAGGGCGTAGGTCGATCCGGCCGCGACCTTTTTCGAGATCACCGAAGCGATCATCTGCGCTTCGCTATCCAGGTCGAGCGGGCGTTCCACGCGGATGAGGATGTCGTCGACCGGGCTGAGGTTCACGCTTCCGCCCCAGATGATGCATCCGCCTTCGGCCTCGACCACTTTGCGCATGGAGGCGACGTCGAGCGCCACGTGCGCCAGCGTTTCCATGGTGTCGGCGGTTCCCGACGGCGAGGTGATCGCGCGCGAGGAGGTTTTCGGGATCGTCAGGCCCAATGCCGCGACGATCGGCACCACGATCAGCGTGGTCCGGTTGCCGGGTACGCCGCCGATGCAGTGCTTGTCCAGCACGCGTTGCTGTGGCCAGCGCAGGCGTGTTCCTTCGGCAACCATTGCCTGGGTGAGGGCCACGGTTTCAGCGATACCCATGCTGCCGCCGGCGCAGGCGGTCAGGAACGATGCCATCTCCACGGACGAATAATGACCGGCGCGGATGTCCGACACGATGTCGCGCAGCGCGTTCGCGGAAAAGGCGTGGCCGAAAATCTTTGCGCGCACCTGGGCAAAGGACTCGACCGGGGCCGGATGGGCGAGATGCACCGTTCCGCTGCCGCAGCCACCAGAGATTCGCCACGCGGCTTCGGACAATCCCACCTCGTCCGCAGCCAGCGCGCCGAAGCCCTTGGGCGTCACGACATTGAGCGTGGCGACCATGTGCTTGTCGTCCCAGCGCAGTTCGACGCGCGACAGCGACTCGAAGCCCTCGGATTTGCACACGTCCGAATCCTCACGCAGATAGACGACGGGTTCCTGGTACGTGTCGATGCCAAGGCGGCGCGGCCTGAGCGCGTGCGCATCGGTGTGCGCTGCATCCTGAAACTGGATTTTCATCGGATCCGCATCCCCATCGAGCCTGCATGAATCTATCGCGGCAGCCCGGCATTGGACATGATACGGGTCAACACGGCATTAATCGTTGTGATGCCAGCGATCTGCCGGATATCTTGACGGCGATCAATGCCGGTCAATGCGCCGCCGTTAGCATGGCATTGGGATAACGGCGGAGCAGGTCATGGCACGATTGACGGGCAAGGTGGCAATCGTCACCGGCGCGGCGATGGGCATTGGACGCGCCTGCGTCGAACGCATGGCGCAGGAGGGCGCGCTCGTCGCCGTGGTCGACACGCAGGCGGAGTCTGGCGAAAGCGTGGCCGCCGGCATCCGCCAGCGCGGCGGACAGGCGCGCTATTTCACCTGCGACGTGACCAGTGAGGCCGCCGTGAAGGCGCTCATGCAGCAGGTCGCGGATGCTTTCGGTCGCATCGACATCCTGGTCAACAACGCCGGTATCTCCGGCATCGACAAGCCGACGCACGAAGTGACCGAAGCCGAATGGGACCGCGTGCAGGCGGTCAACGTGAAGGGACCGTTCTTCTGCACCAAGCACGCGATCGCGCACCTGCGCCGCGCCGGCGGTGGCAGCATCGTCAACCTGTCGTCGATCTATGGTCTGGTCGGCGCGCCGGACGTGCCGCCCTATCACGCCTCGAAGGGCGCGTTGCGCCTGATGACGAAAACCGACGCGATGATCTACGCCGCCGACAAGATCCGCGTCAACTCCATCCATCCCGGCTTCATCTGGACGCCGATGGTCGACAACTACATCGGCCACGAGGGCGATGTCGAAGCGCGCAAACGCAACGTCGGCGCGCTGCATCCGCTCGGGCACATGGGCGAACCGGACGACATTGCCTGGGGCGTCGTCTACCTGGCCTCGGACGAGGCGCGTTTCGTCACCGGCGCCGAACTTGTCATCGACGGCGGCTACACGGCGCGCTAACGAAAAAATCAGCCGAGCTCGAGCGTCTGCAGGTGTTCGGGCACATGCACCGTCCAGCGCAGCCCGCGCTCGATGCGCTGGCGCAGGGTGTCGGCCGCGACGGGTTCGCCGTGCGTGACGAACGCCGCGCGCGGTGCCTGGCGGAAACGTCCGAGCCACTGCACGATCTCGTTCGCATCGGCGTGCGCCGACAGCGACGACAATGCCGCCACCTCGGCGCGCACCGGGATGTCCTGGCCGTGGATGCGGATTTCCCTCGCGCCGCCGAGCATGGCCGCGCCGCGCGTGCCGGCCGCCTGATAGCCTGAAAACAGGATCGTGTTGCGCGGGTCCGGCGCGAACGCTTTCAAGTGATGGATCACGCGGCCGCCGGTGGCCATGCCGCTGGCGGCGACGACGATCATGGGATTGTGCAGGGTGTTCAGGCGTTTGGATTGTTCCACCGAGTTGACGAACGTGGCCGCGCGGCACATTTCGGCGACCTCGCTTTTCGGCAGGCGCAATTCGCCGGCGAAACGTTCGTACAGCGCGGTCACGTCGGTGGCCATCGGACTGTTCAGGAACACCGGAAGCTGCGGGGGAATCCGGCCCTGTGCCTTGAGCTGGTGGATGAAATGCAGCAGGGCTTGCGTGCGCCCGACGGCGAATGCCGGTACGATGACGCAACCGCCCCGATTGATGGTGCGCAGGATGATTTGCGCCAGTTCGTCGAGCGCATCCACGCTCGGGTGGGTGCGGTCGCCGTAGGTGGATTCGACCACGATGTAGTCGGCGTCGCTCAGCGGTGCCGGCGGATTCATGATGCCGTCGTGCGGGCGGCCCAGATCGCCGGAGAACACGAGCTTGCCAGCCGCTCCCGTCACGGTGACGCAGGCCGCGCCGAGGATGTGCCCGGCGGGCGTGAATCGGCCTTGCAGTCCCGGACCGATGGCGAAATCCTCGTTGAAATCCACCGTGCGCAGCTGGCGCAGGCAACGCATGGCGTCTGCTTCCGTGTACAGCGGCAATGCCGGATGGTGCTTGGAGAAACCGCCGCGATTGGCGTATTCGGCGTCTTCTTCCTGGATGTGCCCGCTGTCGGGCAGCAGGATCTTGCACAGTTCCGCCGTCGCCGGCGTGCAGTAGATCGGTCCCGTGAAGCCGCGCTTGACGAGCAGGGGCAGGTAGCCGCTGTGATCAAGGTGCGCGTGGGTCAGCACGACCGCGGAAATCGATGCCGCCTCGAACGGCAGTTCCGCCCAGTTGCGCAGGCGCAGGTTCTTCAGGCCCTGGAACAGGCCGCAGTCGACGAGGATGCGATTGTCCGCCTGCGTGACCAGGTACTTCGAACCGGTGACTGTTCCGGCGGCGCCGAGGAACTGGAGTTTCATGTCCCGTCTTTCCGATCCGTGCGACGAATCCGAGTGTAACGACTTTGCCGGGCGGCGACCGGCGCTGTCTCTGCGGGGGATGATTCCACGCGTTGGCCCGGACGTGATTGATCGAGGTCAAGGAGTCCGCCGTTGGGCGCGCGTATGTTGCACGCATGGATTTTTCCGACACCTACCTGCAAATCCTCGCGCTGGCACTCGCGCTGCTGATGGGCACGATCGCGCTCGTCAACTGGCTGAACAGGCGCCACGGTGGTTTCCTCAAGGGCTGGGCCGGCATGGTGTTCATCGCGGTGTGCTGGATCGCCGCGCTGATATTCATCGCACTGCGAGTGCGCGGCTGAAACGTAGGGTCGCGCGGGTGCCGGCGCAGTGGAGGCGCATGGCCTAATCCGTACCAATTTGGTACACTTTAGGGGTCGCAACCGGCCCCCACCATGCTCCGCGTCAGCAAACTTACCGATTACGCCACCGAGGTGATGACCGTGCTCGCCGCCGCGCCCGCGCGCGTGCACAGCGCGCAGGAACTGGCCGAGCGCGCGCGCCTGGAAGCGCCGACGGTGAGCAAGCTGCTCAAGCAGCTTGCGCAGGCGGGTCTGATCGAATCGTTCCGCGGCGTCAACGGTGGTTATCGTCTCGCACGCGAACCTGCGCGCATCAGCATCGCCGACATCGTGATCGCGATGGAAGGCCCGATCGGCATGACCGAGTGCAGCGCGCAGGCCGGGCTGTGCGACCACGAACCGCATTGCGGCGTGCGCGTGAACTGGCAGCGCATCAACGATGCGATCGCGGGTGCGCTGGCCGGCGTGACGTTGGCCGACATGCTCAAGCCCGCGCCGCGGCGGCGCCTGGCGACGATTCCGTTGCGCGTGGCGAGCGTCTGAAGGATCGAACATGGCCGTCGAACGCAAGCAGATCGAAACCGCGCTGAACCGCCGCTACGAAGCCGGTTTCGTCACCGACATCGAAAGCGAAAGCCTGCCGCCCGGATTGGACGAGGACGTCGTGCGCGCGATCTCGGCGCGCAAGGAAGAACCCGAATGGATGACGGATTGGCGCCTTGCGGCCTATCGGCACTGGCTGACGATGACGCCGCCGCAGTGGGCGAAGCTGAAGATCGCTCCCATCGATTTCCAGGCGATCAGCTATTTTTCGCGGCCGAAGAACCAGCCCAAATCGCTGGCCGAAGTCGACCCGAAACTGCTGGAAACCTACGACAAGCTCGGCGTGCCGCTGCACGAGCGCGCCAAACTCGCCGGTGTCGCGGTCGATGTGGTGTTCGATTCGGTTTCGGTGCACACCACGGTGCACCAGCAACTGGCCGACGCAGGCATCATCTTTTGCTCCATGTCCACGGCGATCAAGAAACATCCCGAACTGGTGCGGAAATACCTCGGCTCGGTGGTGCCGCAGGGCGACAATTATTTCGCGGCGTTGAACTCGGCGGTGTTCTCCGACGGCAGCTTCGTGTTCATTCCGAAAGGCGTGCGCTGCCCGATGGAATTGTCCACGTACTTCCGCATCAATGCCGGTCATACCGGCCAGTTCGAGCGCACCATGATCATTGCCGAAGAAGGCGCGAGCGTGTCGTACCTGGAAGGCTGCACCGCGCCGATGCGCGACGAAAACCAGTTGCACGCGGCGGTCGTCGAACTCGTCGCCCTGGACGACGCGAAGATCAAGTATTCGACCGTGCAGAACTGGTATCCCGGCGACGAGAATGGCGTCGGCGGCATCTACAATTTCGTCACCAAGCGCGGTGACTGCCGCGGCGCGCGTTCGCGCATCGTGTGGACGCAGGTGGAAACGGGTTCCGCGATCACCTGGAAATATCCGAGCTGCATCCTGCGTGGCGACGACTCGGCCGGCGAATTCCATTCGGTGGCGCTGACCCATCATCGCCAGCAGGCCGACACCGGTACCAAGATGATCCACATTGGTAAAAATACAAAAAGCAAAATTATTTCAAAAGGGATTTCCGCCGGCCGCGGCCAGAACACCTATCGCGGCCTGGTCAAGATCGAAAAGGGCGCGGAAGGTGCGCGCAATTACACGCAGTGCGACAGCTTGCTGATCGGCAAGAAATGCGGCGCGCACACGTTTCCGTACATCGAGGTGAAGAATCCCGGCGCCATCGTCGAGCACGAGGCGACCACGTCGAAGATCTCGGACGACCAGCTTTTCTATTGCCGCTCGCGCGGCATCGGCGAGGAAGACGCGGTGTCGATGATCGTCGACGGTTTC
>DATIOA010000091.1:0-2673 GCA_035473575.1 Rudaea sp.
GTGAACTCGGGAATGCGCATGCGGATGGTATAATCGCGGCCCGGTTCCGGGTTCGCGAACGTTTCCAGGGTTTTGCTGGGCGCGGTGGACACGGCACTCACTCCTGCTGCGGCTTTCTTGCGTGGGCGCGCACCTTAGCGCAAGCCCGGGCGCTGGACAATGCGGCGTCGCCAGTTTCTGAATGGAATCCCTCGAAGCACATCCATGCGTCTGACCACGATCAAGCTATCCGGATTCAAATCCTTCGTCGATCCGACCGTCCTGCACCTGCCGACCAACATGACCGGCGTGGTCGGTCCGAACGGTTGCGGCAAGTCGAATATCATCGACGCGATCCGTTGGGTGATGGGCGAGAGCGCGCCGACGCGCCTGCGTGGCGACTCGCTCGCCGACGTGATCTTCTCCGGTTCGACCGGACGCAAGCCGGTCGGCAGCGCGTCGGTGGAACTGATCTTCGACAATTCCGACGGCCTCGTCGTCGGCGAATACGCCAAGTACAACGAGATTTCGGTCAGGCGCCAGGCCAGCCGCGACGGCCAGTCGCAGTATTTCCTCAACGGCGCGCGCTGCCGCCGCCGCGACATCACCGATCTTTTCCTCGGCACCGGCCTCGGCGCGCGCAGTTATTCGATCATCGAGCAGGGCATGATCTCGGAGATCATCTCCGCGCATCCGGATGAATTGCGCGGGCACCTCGAAGAGGCCGCCGGGATTTCCAAATACAAGGAACGGCGCAAGGAAACCGAAAGCCGCATCAAGGCCACGCGCGAGAACCTCGAACGCCTGAACGACGTGCGCGAGGAAGTCGACAAACAACTCGATCACCTCAACCGGCAGGCAAAGGCCGCCGCGCGCTGGCAGGAGCTGAAGGCGGAACACGGCCAGCGCGAATCGGAACTGCGTGGCGTGCACTATCGCGCCATCGCCACCGAGATCAACGAGCATCACCACGCGCTGGCACAGGTCGACATCGCCATCGAAGGCTTCGTTGCCGAGCAGCGCCAGGTCGAGGCGCAGATTGAATCACACCGCGAAAAGCACCAGACCGCCACGGATCATCTGAACCAGGTGCAGGGCGAGGTCTACCGCATTGGCGGCGAAATTGCCCGTGTTGAGCAGCAGATCCAGCACAACAAGGAACTCCACGAGCGCCTCGAGCGTGCGCGCGAGGAAACCGAAAAGGCCCGTGCCGAACTTGGCGAGCACATCGGTGGCGACCGGCAGCAGATCGAACTGCTGCGTGCGGCGCTGGCCGAAGGCGAACCCAAGCTTGCCGCACTCAACGAGGCCGCGGCGAAAACCGCAGAAGCGCAACGCGATGCCGAAGCGAAACTCGCCGAGTGGCAGACGCAGTGGGACGCTTATGCGAAGTCCTCCGGCGATGCCTCGAAGGAAGCCGAAGTCGAACGCACGCGCCTGGACTACCTCGACAAGCAGGCGCTGGAGACGGCGCGGCGTCTGGAAACCCTGCGCAACGAGCGCCAGGGTGCGGATTTCGACGCGCTGAGCGAGCAGTTGCGCAGTGTGACGGCCGAGCACGATACGCACAAAAAGACGGTCGAATCGCATACGCGCCTGCTCGACGAACGGCGCGCCGCGCATGAACAGGTTCTGGAAACCGAACGCGCAAATGCTTCCGCATTGAACGAGGCGCGCACGCGCTCACAGGGCCTGCGCGGCAGGCTGGCTTCGCTGGAGGCGCTGCAACAAGCGGCATTGGGCCAGGAAAAGTCCGGCGCGAGCGAATGGCTCGCAAAACTCGGTCTGGATAAATCGCGTCGGCTCGGTTCAGTGCTGCACGTCGAAGCGGGCTGGGAAACCGCCGTTGAGACCGTGCTCGGCGGTTTGCTCGAAGGCGTGCTCGTCGATGCGCCGCACGATCACGCCGGCGATTTGGCGAACGTGCGCGAGGCCGATCTTGCCCTGATCGCAACGCACGAAGCTGGCGCCGCACAAGCGGGCACATTGGCTGCACAGGTGCGTGGTCCGCAGGCGGCGATCGATATCTTGTCGCAGGTGCGCGTGGCGCAATCGCTGGACGAAGCACGCCGTATCGCGACGAATCTGGCAGCGCATGAATCGGTGATCACACCCGCGGGCGAATGGCTCGGCGCTGGTTACGTACGCGTGCTGCGCCGCGGTGGCGCGCAGGCGGGCATGCTCGCGCGCGAACGCGAAATCCAGAACTTGCGTGGCGAGATCGCGCAGGCGCAGGCGCGCGTGGATCAGCTCACCGCCGAGATCGACGCGATCAAATCGCGCAAGGCGGAAACGGAAAGTGCGCGCGACGACGCCCAGCGTGAACTCTATACCGCGCATCGCCGCGTCGCCGAGCTTGCCGGACAGATGCAAAGCCACAGCGGCCGCATCGACACGGCGCGCACGCGCGTGGTCAAGATCGACGAGGAAATCGCCGCGCTGCAGGCACGCACGCAGGCCGACGAAGCCACCACGCGCGAGGCGCGCGCTCGCCTCGAACAAGCCGTTGCGCGCATGGGCGAACAGGAGCAGCGCCGCCAGCACCTGGATGGCGAGCGCCGGCGCCTGCTCGAAGCGCGCGAGGAAGCGCGCATGAATGCGCGCGAGGCCGGCGAACAGGCGCACCAACACGCGCTCGGCATCGAATCCAAGCGCACCGGCGTGGCGGCGCTCGAACAGGCGCTGCTGCGCATG
>DATIOA010000092.1:0-1594 GCA_035473575.1 Rudaea sp.
ACTGGACGCGGCCATCCTGTTTTCCGACATCCTCACCATTCCCGACGCGATGGGCCTGGGCTTGTCGGTCGAGGAAAAAGTCGGCCCGCGTTTCGCGCGTACCGTGCGCACGCACGCCGACATCGCCGCGCTCGGCGTGCCTGATCCTGAAACCGACTTGCGCTACGTGATGGACGCGGTGCGCCTGATCCGTCGCGAATTGCACGACAAGGTACCGCTGATCGGGTTCGCCGGCAGTCCATGGACGCTGGCCTGTTACATGATCGAAGGCGAAGGATCGTCCAGCTTCGCCAAGGCCAAGGCCCTGGCTCTCGACGATCCCGCGACGATGCACAAGCTGCTCGACGTCGTCGCGCGCAGCGTCGCTGCCTACCTCACCGCGCAGGCCGACGCCGGCGCGCAGGCGTTGATGGTGTTCGACACCTGGGGCGGCCTGCTTGCGCCCGCCATGTTCCGCGAGTTCAGCCTGCGTTACCTGGCGCAGATTGCGCAAAGTCTGCAAATCCACAATGCGGCGAAATCCATTCCGTTGATCCTGTTCAGCAAGGGCGCGAACGCGCATCTGGAAGCACTCGCCGACACCGGCTGCGCCGCACTGGGGCTGGATTGGACGATCGCGCTCGGCGACGCGCGCGCGCGCGTCGGCGACCGCGTCGCGCTGCAGGGCAACCTCGATCCGGCCGTGCTGCATGCGCAACCAGAAACCATCCGTGCCGAAGCGAAGAAGGCGCTCGACAGCTTCGGCCCGCATCCCGGCCACGTATTCAATCTCGGTCACGGCATCACGCCGGATGTCGATCCGGAACATCTTGGCGTGCTGATCGATGCAGTGCATGAATTCAGCGCACAGCCTGCGCAAGCGGCGAGCAAAGCCCGGTGACGCGACGACCCGCCGTCTTCGCCATCGTGGCCGGCGGCGGCATCGCTGCCACGCTCGACATCGCTTATGCGCTGACCTTCTGGTTCTGCTATCGCGGCGTCGCACCGACCGCCGTGCTGCATACCATCGCCGGCGGACTGCTTGGCCTGCCCGCCGCGCGCGCGGGCGGCGCGTCGACCGCGCTGCTCGGACTGGGCCTGCACTATTTCATCGCGATGGGCATGGCGGCGGCTTTCTTCATCGTCAGCCGGCGTTTTCGATTTCTCACACGCCGGCCGATCGCGGCCGGCATCGCGTATGGTGTGCTGCTGTACCTGATCATGAATTTCGTCGTGCTGCCGCTGTCGGCGCTGCCGCCGCATGTCTGGAAACCCACGCTACCCGCGCTCACCGACCTGTGCTCGCACATGTTCTTCGTCGGCCTGCCGATCGCACTGGCGACGCGCATGGCGCTCGGGCGCTAAGCCACACCGATCGAGTTCTGGTAGGCTCCCCTCGTCATTTTCATGGAGATTCCTATGCGCCACCTGCTGTTTTGTATCGCATCGGTAGCGGTATTCGGAGTGGCGCACGCCGCAGCCACAGAGGAAGCACCCATCCGCATCGCAGTGGGCTGGCATGTGTCGCTCGATGCGCAAGGCCATGTGACCAAATTGCAACCGATTCCGGACAAGACGGCGGATCGCGTGCCGGCGATTCGCCAGAAACTGGAGG
>DATIOA010000093.1:0-2862 GCA_035473575.1 Rudaea sp.
GCAACCTCGGCACCAGCCTCGTCGGTGGCATGTGGACAAATGCCGGAACCATCGATGTCAAGAACTCCACCGTCGCCTTCAATTCGGCAGGGTCCGGGGCCGTCTATTCGAAACACTATTCGCCGGGCTTCAATATCGACGACCTCGGCGCCTACTACACCGACATCAGTCACTACGAGTTCAAGGTGGTGACGCTGCAAAGCTCCGTGTTTTCGAACAACGTCAGCGGGACTTCAACGACGACTGCTGACGACTTCGGCATAACCCGTTTTTCCAATTTGAATTTGGTGGGGGTCAGCGGCCAGAACAACCTCGTGTTCGCAGCCGGCTACAACACCGCATTGCCACAGGCCACGGTGACGCTCGGCGTGTGTCCGCTGCTCGGCCCGCTGCGCGACAACGGCGGCGGGACGAAGACGCATGCGCTGTCGAGCGGCAGCTTCGCCATCGACCACGGCAACAATACGGTGCCGATTTCCGTCGACCAGCGCGGATCGCCGTTTTTGCGCGTGTCGGGTGCGGCGGCCGACATCGGCGCCTACGAGGTGCAACAAGCCGACGTCATCTTCAACAACGGACACGAAGGCTGTTCCTAGGGATGGCGCAAGGGTTCTCGCCGCGGCGGCAATACGTCACAATGCGGGCATGAACGAAGCGACCGAACAGCCCGAAGGCCTGCCCGGCACCGGTTATACGCCGCAGGCCGATCCCAAGGCGGCGAAGAAAACCGTCGAGGAAGTCCTCGGCAGCGTGCATACGTCCAATTTTCCGGACCTGCTGCGCGAACTCGGCGGCTGCCTGATCGTCAGCACCTACCAGGCCGGCAAGCTGGTCATCCTGCGGCCCGACGGCAACTCGATCAACACGCATTTCCGCAGCTTCAACCGGCCGATGGGGATGGCGGCCGACCGTCAACGCCTGATGCTCGGCGCGCTGATGGAGATCGTCGAATTCCGCAACATGCCGGACGTGGCCAAGCGCCTGCACGATCCGCCGCGCCACGATGCGGTGTACATGGCGCGACGCGGCCACATCACCGGCGCGATCGACATCCACGAAATGGCCTGGGATGCGGACGGCGTGGTCTGGTTCGTCAACACCGCGTTCTCCTGCCTGTGCACGCTGGACACGAAGTCGAGCTTCGTGCCGCGCTGGCGGCCGAAATTCGTCAGCCATTACGCACCGGAAGACCGTTGCCACCTCAATGGCCTCGCCATGCGCAACGGCATTCCGCGCTATGTCACCGCGCTGGGCGAGACGAACACGCGCGAAGGCTGGCGCGTGAACAAGCGCGACGGCGGACTCATCATCGACATCACCACCAACCGCGTGGTCACGCGCGGCCTGTCGATGCCGCATTCGCCGCGCTGGTACGACAACCGCCTGTGGGTGCTCGAATCCGGTCGCGGCGCGCTGTGCACGGTCGATCCGAAGACCGGCGAGCGCCACGACATCGCGCGCGTGCCCGGCTTCTGCCGCGGCATCGATTTCATCGGACCGGTCGCCTTCATCGGCCTGTCGCAATTGCGCGGCACCACGCCATTCACCGACATCCCGATCACCGACGACAATGCCGAACGCTTGTCCGGCGTGTGGGCGGTGCACATCGGCACCGGCAAGACCATCGCGTTCCTGAAATTCACCGGCGGCGTGCAGGAAATCTTCGCCGTGCAATCGGTGCAGGGCGTGCTGTTCCCCGAGATCGTGCACGAGGGTGAATTGCTCGGCAGTTCCTACGCGTTGCCGGACAAGGCGCTCAAGGAAGTCGGCTTCTCTCCGCCACCGGAGCCAAAACCCGAAACACCCGCTACCGGCTATGTCGCGCCGGACGCACCACCCGCACCTGCTGCCGAGACGAGCACCGCCCAATGAACGATGCCGAACACAAAATCGCCGGCTTCCATTTCGTGCCGCATTGGCAGATCGAGTCGAGCGAGAACGACGACGCCGTGCTGCAGTTCTGGGAGCGCGAAGGCGCGCTCGCCAACGACGTCAAGTCCCGCGAGCGCCTGCGCCAGATCGTGCTCGATGCGCGCGATGCCGATGGCCGCGTCGCCGGCGTCTCGACCGCCATTCCGATGACCCTGCCACGTCTTGGGCAGCCAACCTATTATTTTCGCTGTTTCGTCGGCAAGGATTGGCGCAAGACGCGTCTGGTCCTGCACTTGCTCAATCGTACCTGCGACATGCTCGAAAAGTACGCTCGCGACCACGATTTTCCGTGCATCGGCGTGATCCTGGAACTGGAAAACGCGCGTTTCGGCGAAGCGCTGAAGCGCGCCTGGTGGCCAAACACCGGCTTCGTGTTCATCGGCAAGAGCCAGCGCGGACTCGACCTGCGCGTGAGGTATTTCCGCGGGGCCAAGCTCAAGCCGGCGAAAATCTGACGATCAGGCTTGCGCGGCGCGTGCGGGCTTCGTCCCGCGCAACGCCGACACCGCATCCACCGCAAGCCGGCAGACTTCCGCCGCCGGCTTGCGTGCGTCGATGACCAGCGCATTCGGAGGCGGCGGATCAAAGCGCGACAGAACTTCGGTCACCACGTCGGGCATGCGGTCGCGCGCCAGGTGCCGGTCGTTTTCCACATCGGCAGCGATGCGCGCACGTGCCACGTCCGGTGGACATTCGAGATAAATCGGAATCGGCGTGAACCCGTAGCGGCGGATCGCCGCGTCCACGCGCATGAGATCCCGGCGCCGCGTGAACGTCACTCCGTCGAGCACGCTGGATTCGCCGAGCATGCAGTTGATTTCCAGCGCCAGCAACTGGGCGCGGAAGGCGGCGCGTTTCTCGGCGAAACTGTAGGCGCAGCGCGGGAACATGGCGTGGCGGATCGCGTCGCGGCAGACGCGGCGCAGGCCG
>DATIOA010000094.1:0-11051 GCA_035473575.1 Rudaea sp.
TCGACAGCACGATGCCGTTCTCGACGATCTTGATGGTTCCGCATTTTTCCACCACAAACAAACGCCCGGACCCGTCGTGCGGTGCGCGCGCAGCAAGCGGCAGATTGAAAGTAGCGTTCGGCGTGGCGTCGACCAGCATCAAGTCCGCAGGGACTTGAGCGCCGACGACTGTCGCCAGCAGGAGAGCCAGCAAGAACAACCAGCGAGCGTACATACGGCCTCCGCGGCGAGGATGATGTGCGCTTGATACACCTGCGCGGCGAAAGATTTTGTAGCACGCGTCACAACGCCATTTGCGGCCTGCGGCGCCGAGCCGATTCGGCGTATCCTTGCGCATTCGATTGCTTGCGGAACCTCGATGACCGCCAAAACCATCCTCGTCACCGGCGCCAGCGCCGGCTTCGGCGCCGCCACCGCGCGGCGTTTCGCTCGCGCCGGCTGGCGCGTCGTCGCCTGTGCGCGGCGCAGCGATCGCCTGCAACATTTGGTCGATGAATTCGCTGCAAATGTGCACATCTCCGCCTTCGATATCCGCGACGCCGATGCGATGCAGGCCGCGCTGGATGCCTTGCCCGCGGAGTTTCGCGCCGTCGACGTGCTGGTCAACAACGCCGGACTCGCACTTGGCACGGCGAAAGCTCCGCATTGCGACCTCGCGCAATGGCGGCAGATGATCGACACCAACGTCACCGCGCTGGCGACGCTGACGCACAAGCTGCTGCCGACGTTGATCGAACGCCGTGGCACCATCGTCAACGTGAGTTCGATCTCGGCGAGCTATCCCTACACCGGCGGCAACGTTTACGGCGGCACCAAGGCCTTCGTCACCCAGTTCTCGCTCGGCCTGCGCTGCGACCTGCACGGCAGCGGCGTGCGCGTGACGTCCGTGGAACCGGGCATGGCCGAAACGGAATTCACCCTCGTACGCACCGGCGGCGACCAGGCCGCGTCCGACAAGCTCTACCACGGCGCGCACCCGATCACCGGCCATGACATCGCCGAAACGATCTGGTGGATCGCCAACTTGCCCGCGCACCTCAATGTCAACCGCATCGAGGTGATGCCGGTCACGCAGTCGTTCGCGGGATTCCAGGTGGCGCGGGATCAGGACTCGGCCAGGTACGTGTAACCCGTCAATCCCGCCTCCAATGCCGAAGCGATATGTTGCGCTTCGCCGGGAGCGAGTTTCGCCGCGGCGATCCTGGCTTGATACGCCGCGCGCAAATCATCCAGCTTGTAGCCGACGTAATCGAGCATCACATCGGTCGTATCGCCGCGCTTGACGTGCGAGAACGCGTAGCCGGTATCGGTCAGGCGCACGTTGACGGCGTCGGTATCGCCGAACAGGTTGTGGATGTCGCCGAGAGCCTCTTGATACGCGCCGACGAGGAAGATGCCGAGCCGATAGGGTTTTCCCTCTTCCGGCGAGTGCAGCGGCAGGCTCACGTCGACGCCATCGGCGTCGACGTAGGCGTCGATGCGGCCGTCGGAATCGCAGGTGAGGTCAGCGATCACGCCGCGGCGGTCCGGCGCGCGGTCGAGTCCGGCGATCGGCACGATGGGGAAAATCTGGTCGATCGCCCAGGCATCCGGAATCGATTCGAAGATCGAGAAATTGACGAAATACTTGTCGACGAGTTTCTCGTTCAGTTCGTCCAGGGCCTGCCGGTGCGAGCGTTCCTCGGGTTTGAGGCGGGATTTGAGGTCGTTGACGATGGCGTAGTACAGATCGTCCAGCCGCGCGCGTTGGCGCAGGCCGAGATTGCCGAGAGCGAACAGCGCGTGACCCTCGCTCCAGTGCTGCTGCGCTTCGTGGTAGAGCTCGATCACCGAGCGCGTACCGAGTTCGGAATGGATCTCGCGCAGGCGCCGCAGCACGGCGGGTTCGTCCGCGTCCGCTGGCGGCACGCGGCCTTCCGGCGCGCGCTCGATGTCGCTGACGTTGACCACGAGTACGGCGTGGTGCGCGACCATCGCGCGGCCGGTTTCGCTGATGACGTGCGGCGCCTTCAGCCCGTGTGCGGCGCAGGCCTCGGCCAGCGGCTGCACGACCGTCGAAGCGTACTGATCCAGACCGTAATTGATCGAACAGGCCGAGCGCGAACGCGTGCCTTCGTAATCCACGCCGAGACCGCCGCCGACGTCGACATAGCCGATCGGCAATCCCAATTTGCACAATTCCACAAAATAGCGCGTCGCCTCGCGCATGCCGGCAGCGATGTCGCGCACGTTGGAAATCTGCGAGCCCATGAAAACGTGCAGCAATTGCAGCGAGGACGCGAGATTGGCGGCCTTGAGCGCGTCGATCAGCGTGAGCAACTGGCGCGGCGTCAGGCCGAACTTTGATTTCTCCCCACCGGTGTTCTGCCATTTGCCGGCGCCCAAACTGGTCAGGCGCATGCGCACACCGAACAGCGGTTCCACGCCGAGCGCGCGGGCTTCCTCCAGCGCAGGCTGCAATTCGGACGGCTTCTCGATCACGATGAACACGCGCAGACCGAGCTTGCGACCGATCAAGGCGAGGCGCAGGTACTCGCGATCCTTGTAGCCGTTGCACACGATGATGCTGCCGGGCTTGGCCATGGCGAGCACGACCATGAGCTCGGGCTTGGAGCCGGCCTCCAGGCCGAAACCGCCGTTGCCCGCGCGCACCAGTTCGCTGACCACGCCGTGCTGCTGGTTGACCTTGACGGGATACACCGCACTGTAGCCGCCAGCGTAATCCCATTCGCGCATCGCTTGCGCGAACGCGCCCTGCAGGCGCCCGAGGCGATGCGTGAGGATATCGGCGAAGCGCACCAGCAGCGGCAGGCGCGAACCCTGCGCGCTGGCCGCGTGCACGATCTCGGGCAAGGCGAGTGCGGGGCCGTCCGCACCGCGCGGGTGCACGGTCAGGCGCCCTTGCGCATCAACATCGAAATAATTTTCGCCCCAGTGCGCGATCGCGTATTGCGTGCGCGCGGCGTCGGCGTTCCAGGTCGTCGTCATCGCAGGTCTCCGGACAGGCGAATCGAACGTCGCAGCGGCGGGCCTTGACGATGCATCCGCGACGACCGGAAGCCTTGAGATCGCCGCGGGGCCGTCGCAGCGCTATTGTAACCGCGTGTCTGCCGCGACGGGAACCGCTACAATCGCCGCCCCTTCGCACAACCCAAGACCGGTCATGACGACGCAACAGCAACAGTGGTTCGACGAACGCCACGACTATGCCGGCTCATCCGTTGGCTTTCGCGTGACGCAGCGCCTGCACGCGGAGCAGACGCCATTCCAGTCGATCGAGATCTACGACACCACGGACTGGGGCAAACTCATGGTCATCGACGGCTGCACCATGGTCACCACGCGCGACAATTTCCTCTACCACGAGATGATGTCGCATCCGGCGCTGTTCACGCATCCGCGCGCCAAGCGCGTTGTCATCATCGGCGGCGGCGATTGCGGCACGCTGCGCGAAGTGCTCAAGCACGACGAGGTGGAAAGCGCGATCCAGGTCGAGATCGACGAGCGCGTGACCCGGCTCGCCGAACAGTATTTTCCGGAACTGTGCGAATCCAACTGCGATCCGCGCGCGCAATTGCTATTCATCGACGGCATAAAATGGATGGCCGAATGCGAGCCGGAAACGCTCGATATCGTGATCGTGGATTCCACCGATCCGATCGGCCCGGCCGAAGGCCTGTTCAACGAGGCGTTCTACCGCTCGTGCCTGAAGGCGCTGCGCCACGGCGGCATACTCGTGCAGCAAAGCGAATCGCCGCTCGCGCACCTGCCGCTACTCAAGAACATCCGCAAGGCGATGAAGGCAGCGGGTTTCCAGGCACGGCGCACTCTCACCTTCCCGCAGCCGTGCTATCCGACCGGCTGGTGGAGCGCCACGCTCGCGCGCAAGGGCGTCGACCTCGAGGATTTCCGCGAACGCGGTGCCGAGATGAAGCAATTCCCGACGCGTTACTACAACGCCGCCATCCACAAGGCCGCGCTGGCAATGCCGGAGTTCCTGCGCGAAGCGCTGGAGGATTGAGCATCGCGTTCACCCGCGCCAGCGTGCCCACGCGCGCGCGGCAAGCAGATCCAATCCATCGAGCCAGCGCGCGACGAACGCGGATTCCCCGGCGATCAGCGCCGCGCCGGCGATGCCGGTGAGCAATCCCGGGCCTGGCGTCACCAGCATGACGAGGCCGAGCGCGAGCAATAGCAGGCCGCATCCGACCGCGAGCACCGTGCGCAGTGCACGCCGGCCCTCGCGCATGCGTGCGTGATGCGCGCGGAAACGCGCGCCGCGTGGCGCGGAGAAGAATCGTTGCCAGCGACGGCGAAATCCGGCGAACACGTCTTGCCCCCAAAACTGGTGTGAGCATGGATGTATGCTCACCATGCCCGATTCAAGAGGAATGCGCCATGAACCGAATTGTCCTCGCCCTCGCTGCTTTTTCCCTGTCTTGCCTCGCCCACGCCGGCGATCGCATCAACGGCACAGCCTTCGCCACGCGCTCGCCGGTGCTGGCCACGCATGGCATGGTCGCGACCAGCGTGCCGCTGGCGACGCAGATCGGCCTCGAAGTGCTGCGCAAAGGCGGCACGGCCGTGGATGCCGCGATCGCCGCGAACGCGGCGCTCGGTCTGATGGAACCGGTTTCCAACGGCGTCGGCGGCGACTTGTTCGCGATCGTCTGGGATGCGAAGACGAAAAAACTCTACGGCTACAACGGTTCGGGCCGCTCGCCGAAATCGCTCACCCTGAAATGGTTCCAGGATCACGACTACAAGGCGGTCCCGCCGCTCGGGCCGCTGCCGGTGAGCGTGCCCGGCGCCGTCGATGGCTGGTTCGCCCTGCACGATCGCTTCGGCAAGCTGCCGATGAAGGACGATCTCGCCCCCGCGATCGCCTACGCGCGCGAGGGTTTCCCGGTCACGCAACTGATTGCGTACTACTGGAAACTCTCGGTGCCGCGGCTGTCGAAATTCCCTGGCTACATCGAACAGATGACGTTGAACGGCCGTGCGCCGGCAGAAGGGGAAATCTGGAAGAACGCAAATCTCGCCAACACGCTCGAAGCGATCGCGAAAGGAGGCCGCGATGCGTTCTACAAGGGCAAGATCGCGCACACCATCGCCGACTACATGAAAGCACAGGGCGGATTCCTCTCCTACGACGACCTCGCCAGCCACCACGGCGAATGGGTTGAGCCGGTATCGACGAATTATCGCGGCGTTGACGTGTGGGAGCTGCCGCCGAACGGCCAGGGCATCGCTGCGCTGCAGATGCTCAACATTCTGGAAGACTACGACTTCTCGAAAATTCCTTTCGACAGCGCCGAGCATGTGCACTTGTTCGTCGAGGCGAAGAAACTCGCCTTCGAGGATCGCGCGCATTTCTACGCCGATCCGGATTTCTACAAGGTGCCGCTCAACTGGCTGATCTCGAAGGACTACGCTGCGCAGCGGCGCACACTGATTTCGCCAGATCACGCGATGAAATCCGTCGCGGCCGGCGAAGAACCGAAACTGCACGGCGACACGATTTATCTCACCACCGCCGACCAGTGGGGCAACATGGTGTCGCTGATCCAGTCGAACTATCGCGGCATGGGCTCGGGCATGACGCCACCGGGACTTGGCTTCATCCTGCAGGACCGCGGCGAATTGTTCGTGCTGCGCGACGGTTACGCGAACACTTACGCGCCGGGCAAGCGGCCGTTCCACACCATCATTCCGAGTTTCATCACCCGGGACGGCAAGCCGTGGATCAGCTTCGGCGTGATGGGTGGCGACATGCAGCCGCAGGGCCACGTACAGATCGTGCAGAACCTCGTCGACTGGCACATGAACCTGCAGGAAGCCGGCGACGCGCCGCGCATCCTGCACGAAGGCTCGACGTCACCCGAAGCTCAGGAAACCGAAATGAAGGACGGCGGCTGGGTGGATCTGGAATCGGGATTCTCCTATTCGACCGTGCGCGGGTTGATGCAAATGGGCCACGACGTGCGCTTCGCCCACGGCCCCTACGGCGGCTACCAGGCGATCGAGTGGGACGCAAAAAACCACGTTTATATCGGCGCGTCGGAGAGCAGAAAGGATGGGCAAGCGGCGGGATATTAAGCTCGCGCTCAAGCGCACCGGCTAAACTGTCCATCCTGTTTCGCGAGGATTCGCCGCCATGTCGCGTTGCCTGTTTTTTACCTTCGCCCTGATCGCCGCGCCCGTCTTCGCGCAGCCGCTTGCGCCGGATGCGGGCAATCCGCCACCGAGTCCGGAGATGCCGCCGGCGCAGGTGCTGGCGCAGTTCCATCACGACGAGATCAACCTGCTCGCCCTGCGCGGCGATGCGCATTCCCTGCTCGCGGCAGCGTTGATGGCGCAGGGCGATGCCGGCAATCCCGCGCGGCCGAAGGCGCTGCAAACGCCGGCGCTGCTCGCCCGCGCACAAAAGGCCGACGATGCCGACGCGCTGGTGTGGTGGGTTTCGGCAGCCCTGGAATGCCGCGGCAAGGCGAAAGTCTGCCCGCGCGAGGAAATCCTCGCGCAGCTGCAAAAAGCCGATCCGGCCAACTCCGGCGCGTGGTTGTGGGCGCTGTATCGGGGACAGCAAGCCGGAGCGACAACGACGGCGCGCGCCGCATTGACCAGCGCTGCGCAATCCACCCGCTACGACGATTATTTCGGTGCGCTGACTTCGGTCTTGTACGAATCCGCGGGAATCCTGCCGATTCAGGAAAGCGTCCTGCGTGCGAGCAACCAACCCGGTGTGAGCCCGGCCGGTTTCAAGCTCACTTACGCGGCGAGCATCGCCATCGCCGTGCCGCATCCGTATCTGGATGCCCCGGACGCGGCATGCAAGAACGCTGCGGATGATTCCGGACTCGCGCAGGATTGTGTCGCCGTGGCGCAAAAGCTCGCCGACAGCGGCAGCCTGTTCGCGCGCAGTGCCGGCGCACGCCAGATCATGGAAATCGTACCGTCCGGCACCGTACACGATGCGGCGGTCGCGCAGGCACGCACGCTGGCGTGGCGCATGCAGGGCATCGGCTCCGTCGCCGATCGCCTCGCCAACGACAGCCGCGTGACCGGGCTGTACACGCAAACCCTGCGCGCCAGCGGCCGTGAAATCGACGCGGTGGATGCCGTACTGCGCAGCCAGCGCATCGCGCTCGAACCGCCGGCGGACTGGCAGCCGCCTGCACCGAACGCGACGCCAGAACCTTAGGTTCGCAAAAACCCGTATCCCGTTGTACGCTTGGCCGACTTCGCCGATCGGAGATACGCGCATGCGCAAGATTCTGGTGGCCAGTTCCAAGGGCGGTTGCGGCAAGACCACGATAGCGACGAACCTCGCCGCGCATTTCGCGCAGGATGGCAAACGCACCGTGCTGGTGGATGCCGATCGCCAGGGCTCGAGCCTGCACTGGGCGGAAAAGCGCGCCGGATTGCCGGCACCAGTGCTGGCGCTGTCCGGCTTGCGCCCCGACTGGAGCGCCAAAATCCCCGAGGATGCGCAGATTGTCGTCATCGACGGCCCCGCCGGCATCCGCAGCAACGAACTGGCCGAGCTCGCGCACGATGCCGATGCCTTGCTCATCCCGCTGCTGCCCTCGCGCATCGACCTGGAAGCCAGCGAGCACTTCCTGCAGGAAGTCGGGCGCCTGGGCCGGGTCAAGCGCGAATCCCTCTCCGTGGGCCTGGTCGCCAATCGGCTCAGGCCATGGACTACCGCCTCGCAGGAAGCGATCGAGGAGATCAAGCGCCTGCCGTTTCCGCTGGTGGCGCAACTGCGCGACACCCAGGGCTACGTGCTCATGGCTGGCTTGGGCAAGAGCATCTTCGATTACAACTCCGAAATCATCCGCGGCCACCAGGAAGACTGGGGCAAGCTGCTGCGCTGGGTCAAAAAACAAGGCTGAATGAAACGATGAAACGCGAGATCCTGCTGCTGCGCCACGCCCACGCCGAGAACGCCACGCCCGGACGCAGCGACAGCGAACGCAACCTGAGCCTGCGCGGAATCGCCGAAGCACGCGCCGCAGGACACTGGCTGCGCGAACAGGCCGCGCTGCCGGCGCGCGTGTTGTGCTCGCCCGCCGCGCGCGCGAGGCAGACGCTGGAACACGCGCTCGGCGATGTCGAAGCGCAGATCGAGGCGCGCATCTACGAGGCCACCGCCGGCGAACTCGACGCGCTGATTGACGAGCACGCCGACGCGCCGCGTCTGCTCCTGGTCGGCCACAATCCTGGCTTCGAAACCTTCGTTGCGCTGCTCGCGACCGGACAATCCGGCGATTTCCGCGGCATGCCGCCGGGCGGCATCGCCTGGTTCGAAGTCGACGGGGATGCGGAACCTGGGGCGGGGACATTGAAAGCCTTCTGGTCCCCGTAGGCGAATCTTTTATGCGCGCGCTTCGGATACGGCTCTGCTTGCTGTGTCTGGCGCTGAACAGCCTCGCCGCGCACGCGCAGGCGCCGCGCCACGAAATCCTGCAACTGGATGCCACGCGTTCGCAGGCCGGATTCACGGTCAAGGTGCTGTGGCTGATCGGCGTGGGCGGCGAATTCGGCGCGGTCCAGGGCAGCCTGGACATCGACCGCTTCCGCGGCACCGCACGCGTGGATGCGCGCATCGCGGCCGACGACTTGCACATGCGCAGCGCGCGCTACGAGAACTGGGCGAAATCAGCGGAATTCTTCGACGCCGAGCATTACCCGAAAATCCATTTCGCGTCCGACGATTTCCCGCTCGTGCGCCTGCGCAGCGGCGGCGCACTGGATGGCACGCTTACGCTGCACGGCATCGCCAGGCCAATGCGCTTCCGCATCCTGCCCGCGGATTGCGCGCAACCGCTCGCCGGCGCCTGTGCCGTGCATGCCGAAGGCAGCATCGAGCGCAGCGATTTCGGCATGCACTCGCGGCGCGGCACGCTGGCCGACAGGGTCGCCCTGCACCTGCAGATTTTCGTACTGCCGGAGCCGAGTCCGCCGGCATGAGGCGCGCGCAGGCATTCATCGTCCTCGCCGTTGTCGCGTTCATGCTTGGAGGCTGCGCGGTCGATCCGATCCATGCGCGCCGCGCCGCGGCGACCGCCGCCGCCGCGCAGGATCACGCGCTCACCTGCACCGCGGCCGACGCCTGCGCGATCGCCTCGCCATACCAGGACCTGGCCGACGCGGCGTTGCGCGAATCGCGGCCCGATGCGCCGGTGCATTACGTCAACCTGCTCGACAGCGGCACCGATGCGCTGCTGCTGCGCGTGCACCTGATCCGTGCCGCGCACAAGAGCATCGACATCCAGACCTTCATCTTCGCCGAAGACGACGCCGGCTACCTCGTGCTTGACGAACTGGTCAAGGCGGCACGGCGCGGGGTCAAGGTGCGCGTGATCGTCGATCAATTGTTTTCGCTCGACGATGTAGAGCTGCTCGCGCAACTCGCGCGCGCGCACGTGAACTTCGAGCTACGCGTGTACAACCCGACCTTCCACAAGGCACGTACCCCACCGCTGGAATTCGCCGCCGGCATCGTGTGTTGCTTCTTCCAGTTCAACCAGCGCATGCACAACAAGCTGTTGCTCGTCGACGACCGCATCGGCATCGCCGGCGGGCGCAATTACGTAAACCGCTATTTCGACTGGGACGACGAATTCGACTACCGCGATCGCGACGCGCTCGTTGCCGGTCCCGCCGCGCAACAAATGGCGACCTCGTTCGAGCGCTTCTGGCGCGATCGCCGCAGCGTGCCGCTGTCGCGCCTGCGCGACGTGTCCTCGCGCATCCTCGACGACGGCCTGAACGCACCGCATTACCCGCTGCATGCGTATCGCCATGGCGCGCGGGTGGAAGCATTGTCGCGCGCAGCGAACGACGCCGCCTACATCCGCGCGCACTTCGCGGACGCCGCGCTGCGCGTGGGCGAAGTCGAATACTTTTCCGATGCGCCTGACAAGTTCGACGAATCCGACCCGCCGCGCGACGACGAACTGAGCCGGCATATTCTGGAACTGTTCCAGAATGCGCAATCCGAAATCGTCATGCAGACGCCGTACCTGGTGCTCAGCCGCACCGCGCAGCGCGTGTTCACCGAACAGCATCGGTCCAAACCGGCGCTGCGCATCATCGTGTCGACGAATTCACTCGCCGCGACCGATGCGTTCTACGTTTACGCGCTGTCGTACAAGCACAAGAAGCGTTTTCTCAAACTCGGCTTCGAGATCCACGAATTCAAACCGTTTCCGGAAGAGGCCGCGGCACTGATTGCGGACTATGCCGCGCTCGGCGATGGTATCGAACCAGCGCAGCGCTACCGCAAATACGGCCGCGCCCCGCTGCGCGAACATGGCGTGCGCGTGGGCCTGCATGCCAAATCCATCGTCATCGACGGTGCGATCGCGCTGATCGGTTCGCACAATTTCGATCCACGCTCGGACCATTACAATACCGAATCCGGATTCATCATCCACGACGTTGCGTTCGCGCAGGCGCTGCGCGACTCGATCCTGCGCGACTGCGCGCCCGGCAACGCCTGGATGATCGCGCGCCGCCAGGGCACGAACTGGCTCAGTCGCCTGAACCGCGCGATTGGCGATTTCTCGGCACGCCTGCCGCTGTTCGACCTGTGGCCCTATCGCTATGCGTCGAGTTTCGAATTGAAGCCCGGCTGCGAGCCGCTGCCGCCGGGCGCGCCGGGCTTCTACGACTGCTACGCGGACGTGGGCGATTTCCCCGAGGTCGACCTGCCGCTCAAGACCATCTACACCCGCATCGTGACGGCTTTTGGCGCCGGGTTGCATTCGATTTTGTGAGCCAATTGACGTTATGGCCGCGGCTGGCTAGGCTGCGCGTTCCATCAGCCATTTTCAGGATGCCGCCATGGCCCTTGAGTTTTCCATCGAGATCACCGACCAGGATCTGCCGAATCGTTGCGCGGCGAATCCACCGATGACTGATCCCGCTTCCGGACCCGCGTGGAACGGATGGGGCGTGGATATGAGCAACGCACGATTCCAAACCGCCAAGAATGCGGGTTTGACGGCGGCTCAAGTTCCTAATCTGAAACTGAAGTGGGC
>DATIOA010000095.1:0-6343 GCA_035473575.1 Rudaea sp.
GGTCTATGGTGTGTCGTGCCGGCGGCCGGACGCGGCGCGCGCGTCGGTGGCGACGTTCCCAAGCAATATCTGCCGATTGCCGGCAAGCCCATGCTGTTGCACACGTTGGAGCGCCTGGCCGCGCATCCGCGCATTGCCGGGTTGATGGTGGTGCTGGAGTCCGGCGACGCGCGCTGGCCGAAGTGGCTCACGTTCGAAGATAAGCCGGTGAGCACGACCATCGGCGGCGCCGCACGCGCGGATTCGGTGCTGGCCGGATTGCGCGCGCTGCCTGAGCACGTGGAAAAATCCCATTTTGTACTTGTCCACGACGCGGCGCGGCCCTGCGTGCGTGCTGCGGATGTTTCGCGTCTGCTCGAACTGGGCATTCCTGCCGGCGGCGCGTTGCTCGCCACGCCGGTGCGCGACACGCTCAAGCGCGCGGATGCGCAGGGGCGGGTAGTCGCGACCGAGCCGCGCGAGTCGCGCTGGCGCGCCATGACGCCGCAACTGTTCCGTCTCGGCGAACTCATGCAGGCGCTGGAATCCGCGCGCGACGCGGGCATCGCCGTCACCGACGAGGCCATGTCGATGGAACGCGCCGGTCACAAACCCTTGCTCGTGGAAGGCAGTGAGGACAATATCAAGGTGACCACCGCCGCGGATTTCGCACTGGCGGAATTTTTACTTGCGAGGATGGACTGATGCGCATCGGTCAGGGAATTGATATCCACGCCTTCGGGCCCGGCGATCATGTCGTCGTCGGCGGCGTGCGCATCGCACACACGCGCGGCGTGGTCGCGCATTCGGATGGCGACGTTGCGATTCATGCCCTGTGCGACGCCATCCTCGGCGCGCTCGCGCTCGGCGACATCGGCCAGCATTTTCCGCCCAGCGACGAACGCTGGCGCGGCGCCGACAGCCGCGTGTTCCTGCGTCACTGCACAGGCCTGATGCGCGAGCGCGGATTCGCGCTCGGCAATGCCGACATCAGCATCGTCTGCGAGGCGCCAAAGATCGCGCCGCACACGAATGCGATGCGGGCGAATCTCGCCGCTGACCTGGGTTGCGACGTTTGCCAGGTCAGCGTCAAGGCAACGACCAGCGAGAAACTCGGCTACACCGGACGCGGCGAAGGCATCGCGGCGTTTGCGGTCGTATTGCTGACCGCAGCCTGAGATGGATTTGCCTCGCGCTTTCGGCGGTGCGTCATTGCACGGCGTTCTGCGTGCGACTCCCGAGGATTTTTTCGTCGACGAAGACCTGGGATTCGCTGCCGATGGATCGGGGGAACACGTTCTCGTACGCGTGGAAAAACGCGGCGCCAACACGGATTTCGTCGCCAAGGAACTTGCCCGCTTCGCCGGTGTTCGCGCCGAAGCGGTGAGTTACGCGGGACTCAAGGATCGCCACGCCGTCACCCGGCAAACGTTCTCCATCCACCTGCCGGGCAAGGCCGATCCGGAGTGGGCGGCGCTTGCGCATGCGGAGTTCCGCGTGCTCGAAGCGCTGCGCCATTCCAGGAAATTGCAGCGCGGCGCGCTCAAGGGCAACCGGTTCCGGATCGTGCTGCGCGAGGTGGAAGGCGACCGCGCAGCGGCCGAACGTGTCTTCGATGCGATCCGCACGCAAGGCGTTCCCAACTATTTTGGCGAGCAACGTTTCGGGCGCGAGTCGATGAATGTCGAAAAGGCGCGTCGCATGTTCGCGGGCGGGCGTGTGCAGCGGCACGAACGCTCGCTGTTCTTGTCCGCCGCGCGTTCGCATCTGTTCAACGCCGTGCTTGCCGAGCGCGTCGAAAAGGGCAACTGGAACCGTCCGCTCGACGGCGATGTGTTCATGCTCGCCGGCACGCACAGCATCTTCGGCCCGGAGCCGCTGACGGCGGAATTGGGCGCTCGTCTTGAGCGCGGCGATATCGCGCCGACCGGGCCGATGTGGGGCGCTGGCGAGTTGCGCACGCGCGATGCGGTGGCGGAACTGGAAAATTCCGTCGCCGCGCGATTTCCCGAGCTTGCCGCAGGATTGGCCTCGGCAGGTTTGCGCCAGGAACGCCGCAGTCTGGTTTTGCGACCGCGCGAACTGGAATTGCGCTGGCTTCAGGACTCGGGCACCGAACTGAGGTTTTACTTGAATTCTGGCTCCTATGCTACTGTTTTACTGAGTGAAATATTCGATTATCAGGGACAGGCTTAGAGCCGTTTGAGCAGGATGACCGTCGCCCCGGTTCCGCCCTCGGCGGGCTTGGCCGAGGCGAAGGCGACCACATCCGAGCGCCGCCGAAGCATGCCGTCGACCAGGCGCTTGAGAACCGGTCCTTCGGCGCGCGAGCGCAGGCCCTTGCCGTGGATCAATTTCACGCACAGCCTGCTGCCGCGGCGCGATTCGTCGAGGAATTGCTTGACCGCTTCGCGCGCCACGGCCGCCGTCATCTGGTGCAGGTCGATTTCGTCGCCGATGGAAAATTGCCCGCGCTTGAGCTGGCGCAGCAGGCGCGGCGAATGGCCGTCCTTGAGGTAGCTCAATTCCTCGCCGACTTCGATCGCCGCCGGGTCGATGGTGCTGGCCAGCAATTCGCCGGCGACATTGGCCTCGTCGCGATCCGACTGGATTGGCTCGGGTGCCGGCTTCGGCGCCGCGTCGGCCCGTTCGCGGGCACGCAGTCGACGCACCGGCCCGACCGCATCGGCGAACAGACGCAGGTCTTCGTCGCTGACGATGGTTGGACGTTTCTTGGACATGCGCTTCAGATTATCAGAGCCGCGCGCCCGTCCATCCGTTACAATTCAAGAAATACGTCATCCCGGCAGGGAGTGCCGGGAACCAGACTGCACGGATGCCATGTCGGGACAACGCGCAAGCTTGCCTTCCCTGGCTTCTGGATTCCGGCATTCCATGCAGGAATGACGAGCATTTTAGAGAAGCAGATCGGCATGAGAGTACTTGTAAGCAACGACGACGGCGTCGACGCCCCGGGCATCCAGATACTGGCGCAACGGCTTTCGATCGTCGGCGAAGTCACCGTGGTCGCGCCCGACCGCGACCGCTCCGGCGCCAGCAATTCGCTCACCCTGGACCGGCCGATCCGGGTGAAAAAGCTCGACGAGCGCCGCTATCGCGTGTCCGGCACGCCGACCGATTGCGTGCATCTGGCGCTGTCCGGCCTGCTCGATTCCGAACCCGACATCGTGGTTTCCGGCATCAACAATTCGGGAAATCTCGGCGACGACGTGATTTACTCCGGCACGGTTTCGGCGGCGATGGAAGGCCGTTTCCTCGGCCTGCCAGCGATCGCCGTGTCGCTGGTTTCCGCCGATCATGTTGGCGTGCATTTCCACAGCGCGGCGCAGGCGGCGCTGGTCATCATGCAGCGCCTGCTGGTCGATCCGCTGCCCGCCGACACCATCCTCAATGTCAACGTACCGGATCGGCCCTGGGCCGAATTGCGCGGCTTCGCCGTGACGCGGCTCGGGCGCCGGCATCGCTCCGCGCCATGCGTACCCCAGCGCGATCCGCGCGGTCATCCGATGTACTGGATCGGCCCGGCCGGCGAAGCCGAGGACGACGGCCCGGGCACTGACTTCAATGCCGTGCGCGACGGATTCATCTCGATCACCCCGATCCATGTGGACCTCACGCGCTTCCAGGCGCTGGAAAAGGTCAGCAGCTGGGTCGGTTCGCTGACGCTCGAACTGGGCGGCGTCGCATGAACGCTCCTCGATGAATATTTTCTCGCGTCCCACTCCCGAGGCGCGCGGCCTTGGCATGACCAGCCAGCGCGCGCGCGATCGTCTGATCGAACGGCTCAAGGCCGAGGGCATCGCGGACCGCCGTGTGCTCGACGTGCTCGCACGCCTGCCGCGTCACCTGTTTATGGAAGAGGCGCTGGCCTCGCGCGCCTACGAGGACACCGCGCTGCCGATTGGACTCGGCCAGACGATTTCGCAGCCGTGGGTGGTGGCGCGCATGACCGAGGCGCTGATCGAGCACAAGATTCCGGACAAGGTGCTGGAGATCGGCACCGGCTCTGGCTATCAGGCCGCCGTACTCGCGGCGCTTTGTGGAAATGTGTACACGATCGAGCGCATCGAGGAGCTGCTGCGCGATGCACGCCGGCGTTTCCGCAAGCTCGGCATCGACAACATCCGCAGCCGGCACGACGACGGCAAGCTCGGCTGGCCCGAGTTCGCGCCGTACGACGCGATCATGCTCACGGCCGCGGGCGAGTCGATCGATCCGGCGTTGTTCGCCCAGCTCGCGCCGGATGGCGTGCTGGTCGCGCCGGTCGGCCCCGCGGGCGCACAGCGCCTGCTGCGCTACCGCCGCGAAGGCGAGGAGTGGAAGGCGGAAATGCTCGGCCACGTCAGCTTCGTGCCGCTGCTCGGCGGCGTGACCTGATGCGATTGTTCAAGCCGCTGTACGAGATCACGCTGCGCTGGGCCGCGCACCCGCGCGCGCAGGCGTATCTGGCCGGATTGAGCTTTGTCGAAGCCTTCATCTTTCCGATCGCGCCGGAATTCATGCTCGCGCCGATGACGCTGGCGAAGCCCGCGCGCTGGGCGCGTTTCGCCTCGATCAGCCTCGCGTTCTCGCTGGCCGGATCGTTGGTCGGTTATGCGCTCGGACACTATGCGTTCGATGCGTTGCGTCCGTATCTTGCCGGCACCGGTGCGCTTGCGCATCTCGATGCGCTGGTAACCGAATTCCGCGCTGACGCCGTGGCGCATCCGTGGAAAGCGTTCTGGCTGCTGGTCGCGGCCGGCTTCGTGCCGATCCCGATGAAGGTCGCGAGTTGGGCCTGCGGCATCGTCGGCATGCCGATCCTGCCGTTCCTCGCCGGCATCGCGGTCGGCCGCGGCAAGCGCGTGTACCTGCTGTGCGGCCTGATCCGCCTTGGCGGCGAACGCGCCGAGAAGGCCGTTCACCGCTGGATCGAGTGGATAGGCTGGGGCGTGGTCGCGCTGATCGTTCTGCTTGTGCTTTACTTCGAGTTCGTGCACTGAGAGCCATCCGATGCAGAACGCCGCCACTTCGATGCTGCGAATTGTGTTTGTCGCCGCTGCCGTGTGGCTCGCCGGCTGCGCGTCCAACCCGCCCGCGCCGGTGGTGGACCTGTCGCTGCCGAACGAGAATGCGCCGGCATCGTCCACATCCGTGACGCCCGCGCAAACGACTTACCGCGTCGTTCGTGGCGACACGCTGTATTCGATCGCGTTCAAGCATGGCCTCGACTTCCGCGATCTGGCTGCGTGGAACGGCATCGCGTCGCCGTACCGGATTCTGGTCGGGCAGGATTTGCGCTTGAGCGCGGCGCCCGCACCTGCCATCGCGTCAGCAACGGCAGCCGTTCCCGAACCGCAGCCCGGTCAGGCCGTCACGACCGGCATTGCTGACACTGCAACAACAACGCCGCTGGCATCGACGGCGACGGCGGCGAAACCTTCGGCGTTCGAGCCCTTACCCGCGCAGCCGGCGGCTGCGCCGACGCCCGCACCGGTGCCTGAAGCGTCCGCGGCGAAACCCGCCACGGCAGCAACCAAGCCAATCGAAGTTGCGCCGACGCCGGCCCAAGCTCCGCCACCTGCGGTCAAGCCCGTGGTGGCGCCCGCGCCGGTGAAGCCGTCGCAGAATGTCGCCGAGCTCAGCGCCGGCGGCGTCGCCTGGCGCTGGCCCGCGGACGGTAAGGTCGTCGGCACCTACGTTTCCGGCGACCAGACCAAACAGGGCTTGGACATCGCCGGCAGCGCGGGCGACGCGGTGCGCGCCGCCGCCGACGGCGAGGTCGTCTACAGCGGCAACGGCCTGATCGGCTACGGCGAACTCATCATCGTCAAGCACAACGCGAACTTCCTGTCCGCCTACGGCCACAACCGCAAGCGCCTGGTCAAGGAAGGCGAGCGCGTGAAAGCCGGCCAGGAAATCGCCGAGATGGGTTCGACCAGCGCCAGCCGCGACGAACTGCACTTCGAGATCCGCAAGAACGGCAAGCCGGTGAATCCGCTGGAATACCTGCCGGCGAAGTGAGTCGCCGTCGCAGACCGCGAGATCGCCGTCACGCAAGTTGTAGACTGGGTCCGTAGCAAGGGGGCAATCCATGAAAACGAAACTCGCGTTCGTCGCGTGCGTGGCCGTGTCGCTGGCCGGTTGCGCGGTCGAGCAATACCGGCCGCTGACCGATTCCGGCGTCAGCAAGGGTAGTTACGAGGCCGATCTCGCCGATTGCCAGCAACTCGCGGCGCAGCGCCCGGCCGCGGCGCAGGCCGGTGCCGGAGCCGCCGTTGGTGCGGTGTTGGGTGGACTGCTCGCCGCGGCGGTGGGATTGCGCGGCAACGACGTCGCGCGCGTGGCGGCGTGGGGCGCTGCC
>DATIOA010000096.1:0-6716 GCA_035473575.1 Rudaea sp.
CGCAAAACGCCTGTCGCGCTTCTTCACCAGTGAAGCGATGACCGCGCGCGTGGCCTGGATCGACGCCAAGGAACACGAGCTGACCTTGCCGCGCGCGAATTTCCCGCGCGTGCCGCATTACTGTCCCGGCTGTCCGCACAATACTTCGACGAACGTGCCGGACGGTTCGCGTGCGCTCGCCGGCATCGGCTGTCATTACATGGTGACGTGGATGGACCGACGCACCGAAACCTTCACGCAAATGGGCGGCGAGGGCGCGACCTGGTGCGGGCAGGCGCCGTTCACCGAAACCAGGCACGTGTTCCAGAACCTCGGCGACGGCACGTATTTCCATTCCGGCTCGCTCGCGATCCGCCAGGCGGTCGCGGCCAAAGTCAACATCACCTACAAGATCCTCTACAACGACGCGGTGGCGATGACAGGCGGCCAGCCGGTGGATGGAAAACTGTCCGTGCCCGACATCGCGCATCAGGTGCGCAGCGAAGGCGTGCAAACCATCATCGTGATGAGCGACGACATCGAGAAGTGGTCCGATCCCACGATCTTCCCGAGCGACGTGGAATTCATCCACCGCGACGAACTCGAGTCCGTGCAGAAGCGGCTGCGCGAAGTCGAAGGCGTGTCGGCGCTGATCTACGACCAGACCTGTGCCACCGAAAAACGCCGCCGGCGCAAACGCGGCAAACTCGAAGACCCGAAAAAGCGCGTGTTCATCAACTCGCTGGTCTGCGAAGGTTGCGGCGACTGCGGCAAGGAATCGTTCTGCGTGTCGGTGTTGCCGAAAGAGACCGAGTACGGGCGCAAGCGCGAGATCGACCAGTCCAGCTGCAACAAGGATTTCTCTTGCGTGAAGGGGTTTTGCCCGAGTTTCGTCACCGTGCACGGCGGCGGACTGAAGAAGCGCAAGCCTGGCGCTAAAGTGGATTTCTCCACATTGCCGCAACCGGCGTTCGCCAGCGACCTGAGCAAACCCTGGAATATTCTCGTCACCGGCATCGGCGGCACCGGCGTCGTCACCATCGGCGCGCTGATCGGCATGGCCGCGCATCTGGAAGGCAAGGGCAGCACCGTGCTCGACCAGACCGGCCTCGCGCAAAAGGGCGGTGCAGTGACGTGTCATCTGCGCATTGCGCAATCGCCAGCCGACATCCACGCCGTGCGCATCGCTGCCGGCGAGGCGGATCTGGTGCTCGGTTGCGACATGGTCGTGGTCAACGACTACTGGTCGTTGTCGAAAATCCGCGCCGGGCGCTCGCGCGTGGTGCTCAATTCCTACGCGGCGATGCCGGGCACGTTCACGATGAAACCGGACATGCAGTTTCCGGCCAACGGCATCGTCGAAGCGGTCAAGACCGCGCTCGGCGGCGAGTCACCGGAGTTGGTCGACGCGACCGACCTTGCGGTGAAATTGCTCGGCGATTCCATCGGCGCCAACCTTTTCATGCTCGGCTATGCCTGGCAGAAGGGCTGGGTGCCGCTGTCGCTGGAAGCCCTGATGCGCGCGGTGGAATTGAACGGCGCGGCGGTGGAGATGAACAAGTCCGCGTTCAACTGGGGCCGCATGGCGGCGCATGACATCGCGTCCGTGAAGGCGGCGTCCGCTGGTGCCGCGTCGGTGGCTGCACCCACGGCGCTCGACGACGCCCGCCTCAGCGAAACGCTCGACGAGACCATCACCCGCCGCGTCGCCTTCCTCACCGACTACCAAAATACGACGTATGCGCAAAAGTATAAATCGCTAGTGGACAAGGTCCGGGCCGCCGAGCAGGCGAAGGTGCCTGGTTCGAGCGCGCTGACCGAAGCCGTCGCGCGTTATGCCTTCAAGCTGATGGCCTACAAGGACGAATACGAAGTCGCGCGTCTGTACACGAGCGGTGATTTCGAAAAGCGCGTCCGCGAACAATTCGACGGCGACTTCAAGCTGCATTTCCATCTTGCGCCGCCGCTGCTCGCGCACCGCGATGCCGAAGGCAAGCTGCGCAAGGGCGAGTACGGGGCATGGGTGTTCGGCGCGTTCAAGCTGTTGGCGAAGCTGCGCGGCCTGCGTGGCACCGCGTTCGACATTTTCGGCAGGACCGCCGAACGCAAGTCCGAACGTGCACTGATCGGCGAGTATTTCGCGACGCTGGACGAACTGCTTGCGAAACTCGACCGCAGCAACCTCGCGCTCGCCGTCGACATCGCCAGCGTACCCGAGCAGATCCGCGGCTACGGCCACATCAAGCACGCGCACCTGGAAAAAGCGCAGGCGCGACGCGAGCGGTTGCTTGCCGCGTGGCGCAATCCACAGGCGGTGAAGGCGGCGGCGTGAGTGCCGCCGCTTGTGGGCTCATCGCAATCCGAATAATTTCATCGCATCCGCACGCAACTCGGCCTGGCTGTCCGCGCGTGAATAGAACATGTGTCCGCCGGCATATTCCTTGACCTGCACGCGCGACGCGTCGCCCATCGCCGGCATCTGGTCGACGATCAGCACCGAGGCCATGAACGGGCAGGACAGGTCGTCCCAGCCGTGCGCGATCAAAACGCGCAGACCCGGATCGTTAGCCACGGATTTGCGCAGTTGCTCGACCGAACCCGCGCGCGCGTCGTCGTCCTGGTGCCACAAGCGGTTCACCTGATAGCTGAGCGCGTTGTAACGCGCATCGATCTTCCAGCCGACGATGCGGGTGACGAAATCGACCATCGCCGTGGTGGTCGGCGCGACGATGCCGTTGAGCAACGGGTCGCCCGTTTCCTGCTGCGGCGCGAACGGGAACGGATCCCACGCCGTGACGTTGGAATCGTAGCGGCTGCCGAGCTTGCCCTCAGAGCGATAGATTTCGCGCAGGTAGGCTTGGGTTTCGATGCGCCCGCCCGAGCGCTTGACGAAAACCGGATCCAGTCCGGTGAGTTCCGTCACCTTCTTGATCATCGCTTCCTGCGCGACCGGATCGGTACGCCCGGCCATCAACGTGGTTGCGTAGGTGGTACGCGTGTAGTCGATGACCGGCTGCATCGTCGCGGCGCTGAGATTGTGCGTGCGTTCCAGATGCGCGGCCGCGATCGAGGGCAGGGTCAGCATCCATGGCAGCGGGGAGACATCGCCATCTTCGTACGCGGACGGATCCAGATACGGCGACAGCAACACCATGCCGTTCATCGCCACGCCCAATTGCGTTTGCAGGTATTCGGTGATGCGCGGGCCGCGGAAGCCGCCATAGCTTTCGCCGATCAGGAATTTGCGCGATTGCAGGCGATCGTTCTTCACCAGCCAGTCGTAGATGATGCGCGACAGGTAGTGGATGTCGCTATTGGTGCTGTAGAAATCGGTGGTCGCCTGCTTGTCGTCGACCAGCGCGCGGCTGAAGCCCGTACCGACCGGATCGATGAACACCATGTCCGTGAAGCCGAGCCAGGTGCCGGGATTGTCGCGCAGCACGGGCGGATCGGATGCATTGTCGCCCGGCGCGCCGAATTTCACGACCTTCGGGCCGATCGCGCCGAAGTTCAGGTACACCGACGAAGCTCCCGGACCGCCATTCAGCGCGAACGTGATCGGGCGATCCTTGCCGTCCATCGTGTATGCGGTGTACACGACTTCGGCGATCGTCTTGCCCTTCTCGTCGCGCACCGGCAGCGAGCCGACCTTGGCGGTGTATTTCAGCGCGCGTCCGTCAACCGTCACCGACTGCGCTGCCTGTGCATCCTTCGGCAAGGGCGGTAGGTCGAAGCCGGAATTTTCCGCCTTGTCGGCGGCGGGTTTGGCATGGTCGGGCGGTGCCGCGTGCGCCAGCGGTGCCGACAGCACAAGGGTCAACACGAAGGCGGACACGACGTAAGGCAGGCGCATGGCGATTCCTCGAAATGGCAAAATCGCGCCACTCTAGCAGGCCTGCTTAGGATCGGCCCCGTGCGGAAAGGCATGGTCGCGCTCGCTGGCGTTTGCATTTGCGCGGCGCTTGCGGCTACATGCGCGCATGCTCAACGTGATCTGGCTCGGTTTCTTCGTGGTGGCGATGCTCGCCGGCCTCGCGCAGTGGCTGGTCGGCGGCCATCCGCAGGTGTTCGCGGCGATGGTCGACAGCCTGTTCGAGATGGCCAAGCTGTCGGTCGAGGTGATGATCCTGCTGTTCGGCACGCTCGCGCTGTGGCTGGGATTCCTGCGCATTGCCGAGCAGGCCGGATTGGTGGACAAGCTTGCGCGCTTTCTCGGGCCGCTGTTCGCGCGCCTGATGCCCGAGGTGCCGCGTGGGCATCCGGCGATCGGCCTGATCACGCTGAATTTCGCCGCGAACATGCTCGGCATGGACAATGCGGCCACGCCCATCGGCCTGCGCGCGATGCGCGAGTTGCAAACGCTCAATCCGAGCCGCGACACCGCGAGCAACGCACAGATCCTGTTCCTCGTGCTGCATTCGTCATCGCTGGTGCTGCTGCCGGTGACGATCTTCATGTACCGCGTGCAGCAGGGCGCGCACGATCCGACGCTGGTATTTGTGCCGATTTTGCTCGCGACTTGCGCCTCCGCGCTGGCCGGCTTGCTCAGCGTGTCCTTCGTGCAGAAATTGAAACTGTGGAATCCGGTCGTGTTCGCCTACCTGGGCGGATTCGCCGTGTTGTTCGCGGCCTTCGTCGCGCTGCTGGTTTCGATGACGCCAGTCGCGCTCGCGGCGTTCTCGTCCCTGCTCGGCAACCTCGCGATGCTCGGCATCATCGTGTTGTTCCTGATCGCCGGCGCATGGAAAAAGGTGCCGCTGTACGAATCGTTCGTCGACGGCGCCAAGCAGGGTTTCGACGTAGCCAAGGACATCCTGCCGTACCTCGTTGCCATGCTGTGCGCGATTGGCGTGCTGCGTGCGTCAGGCGCGCTGGATTTCGTGCTTGGCGGCATCCGCTGGCTGGCCGAATCCGCGCATCTGGATACGCGCTTCGTCGATGCGCTGCCGACCGCACTGGTGAAACCGTTCTCGGGTTCGGCTGCGCGCGCGATGATGATCGACACCATGCAGGCCAAGGGCGTGGATAGTTTCCCTGCTCTCATGTCCGCGGTCGTGCAGGGCAGCACCGAAACCACGTTCTATGTGATTGCGGTCTACTACGGCGCGGTTGGCATCACGCGCATTCGTCACACGCTCGGCTGCGCGGTGATTGCCGATGCGACCGGAATCCTGGCTTCGATTGGCGCGTGTTACTGGTTCTTTGGTTAAGCCCGCATCGTTCCGAGCAAGCGCCCCGGCAGCGAGCGGATTCGATTGAGCAGAGCGGCGGGCAGGCGCAGAGCCGAGGTCGAACTTTCGGCGTTCGGCGCGGCGGCGACATAACGACGTGCGGCCTGCGGGTTCTGTTTCAGTTGCCAGTAGCGGCCGATCGCCGAATCCACGCTCAGGCGGCAGGTGCCCATGCGCACCGGCTTGATCAGCATCCGGTAGACCTGGCCTTCGTTGATCAGCTCGATCGCCGTGGACGCATTTGCGCGCTCGGTCACGACGACGGTGGCGATGTGCGGATGGTGCAACTTCAGCGCCTTGAGCAGGGCGGTCAGGTCGCTGCGCCCGGCTTCGGTTTCCGAGATCACGACGCCGGTTTCGTTCTGCTCCATGATTTGCAGCGCGCGCTCGGCGTTGTTGGCGAAGTTCACCTTGTAATACGGTTGCAGGATTTCGCGCAGGCGCTGCTGTACGGCGGTGTCGTCCTCGATCACGAGCACGCCGACCTGGGTGCGCGCGCGGTCGTGTTCGGCGGCCGGCAGCACGTCGCGCGCAATCACGGGAGCTTCGCGCGCGATCTGGCCGGCGCTGGCGACAAGGTCGCGCAGCTCGGTGTTGTTCCACGGCTTGTTGACGAAGCGGAACACTTCGCCTTCGTTGACCGAGCCGAGCACGGCTTTCAAATCGGAATAGCCGGTGAGCAGGATGCGCAGCGCGCGCGGATGGGTTTCCTTGATCTCGCGCAGCACGTCCACGCCGACTTTTTCCGGCATGCGCTGGTCGCAGATGACCACGTCCACGTCGTGTTGTTTCGCGAGCGCGGCGGCTTCCAGCGGATTCGTCGTGGAAAACGTCGTGTGCTCGCGCAGCAGTGCCTTGAGCGCGCGCAGGATGCGCGACTCGTCGTCGATCATCAGGATGCGCAGGGCGGTGGCGGGAGCATCGGTCATGGGGATCAGGCAGCTTCGGCTGCGGCGGTGCCGCTGCCGTTCACGGGAAGGCTAACCGTAAACGTGGTGCCTTTTCTGGGCGTCGTTCGCACTTTGATGCTGCCGCCGTGGCCCTTGACGATCTTGTGCACGATGGAAAGTCCCAGCCCGGTGCCTTCGCCCACGGGCTTGGTGGTGAAAAACGGGTCGAAGATCTTCGGCAGCACGTCATCGGGTATGCCACAGCCGGTATCGGTGAAATCCAGCTGCACCTGGCCGCCTTCGGCCTTGCTGGCTATCGTCAGCGTGCCGTCGCCGTCGATCGCCTGCGCCGCATTCGTGATCAGATTGAGGAATACCTGGTTCATCTGTGACGGCATGCAACGCACCTTGGGCAGCGGCTGCAGCTGCTTGACCACCTGCACGCGGTCGCGCAGCTGGTGCTGGGCGATCATCAGCGCGCTTTCGATGCCTTCGTTGAGGTCCATCGTGTCCATGCCGTCGCGGTCCACGCGCGAGAAGCCCTTCAGATTGAGCACCAGCGAGGACAATTGCGCGAGACCTTCGCTGGCGTCGCCAAGCAATTCCTTGGCGTCCT